>NZ_JBBOOM010000005.1 GCF_038003085.1 Psychrobacillus sp. FSL K6-2836 | reverse complement strand
ACAGACCCTGCAATACCCAGGTAACCGAAACTGGCGAAAAATTGTAAAATCTCTTGTCCTGATGCGAATCCCGCTCCAACGATAATTCCAATGAAAGCAGATCCGATTTGAAAGCTTTTTTTCATATGCGTAAACTCCTTGTTATTATAATATTCCGAAAATTTATAAGATAAAGCGCCCATTTACTTAGTAAAGGGGCTTATTGCATTTATCCCGCATTAACGGGCAGTAATTAGGCTTAAGCAACAAAGCATAAGAGGGAGACAACTGCTCGTAAATGCCCGTCATAGAACATAGACGAAAAGCGCCACGTCGTGTGGCTTCGTCTATGTGACTCGCTTCTTGCGAGTCCCGGACCAACAGGATGTTGGTCACTCAAGCATTGCCGCACGATGCGGCGTTATTTTCCTAAGTTCATCTTTTCAATCAGTGGGGGATGAAGAAACCCTACTGATTGAAGTTTCACTTTAAGCTTTAAAATGGAACTGTTCCACTGTGTAACGATCCATCACTTTAATATTAGGCTCATAACCAATGCCATAACCTGTAGGAACCGTGATATATCCGTCTTTTGCAACTACTTCAGGAGTAATGACATCTTCCTCCCAATAGCGGGAAGAACCCGCAGTATCACCAGGCAAGATAAAGTTTGGGAGTGTCGTTAACGCTACGTTATGAGCACGTCCTATCCCTGATTCTAACATTCCACCACACCATACTGGGATGTCGTTTTCCATACAGAAGTCATGAATTTTTTTCGATTCAGTTAAGCCACCGACACGTCCAATTTTGACATTAATTATTTGAGTACTTCCAAGTTCAAAGGCTTTGCGGGCATCTTCTAATGAGTGAATACTTTCATCTAAACAAATAGGCGTTTTTAGCTCTTTTTGCAATTTTGCATGATCAATAATATCATCAGAAGCTAAAGGCTGTTCTATCATTGTCAAATTAAACTCATCTAGTTGTTTAAGTACGTCTATATCATCTAATGTATATGCAGAATTCGCATCTGCCATAAGGGGAACGTTTGGAAAAGCTTCTCTAAGAGCTTGAATTACATTAACGTCAAAGCCTGGCTTTATTTTAACTTTCATTCGTTTATAGCCTTCCGCTATGTAACCACGAACAAGTTCGATTAAATCCTCTGTACTTTTTTGGATTCCAATACTAATACCGACTTCAATTTTTTCTGCTGTTCCACCAAGCGCTTCTGCTAATGTCCATTTATTGCGTTTTGCATATAAATCCCAAATGGCACCTTCAATTGCTGCTTTGGCCATATTATTTTTACGAAGAGGGGCAAATAGTTCATTTACTTCATCTGGGTGTGTAATCTCTTTATCCAATACAAGTGGGATTAAAAAATCTCTAATCATATGTAGGTTGGTTTCAAGTGTTTCTTCGTTATACCAAGGAGAGTGGAATGCTGTAGATTCGCCCCATCCTGTATTTCCAAGTTCATCTGTTACTTCTAATAGAAGGAACTCTTTATCTTGGAAGGTCCCAAAACTTGTTGAAAAAGGGGATTTCATTGTCATTTTCATTTTACGAATATTTACTTCTTTAATAATCATATTATTTCTCCTCTGTTTGTAATGGTATCGTTGATTTTTGTACAAATTGATAGTAGTTAACTGGGTCCTCCGTTTTTCGCACGGAAACGAGTGCATAACCCTTTGAAAATAAAGTTTGGATAATTTTCCGAATTTGCAAACGCCATTTTAAAGCTGTTTTGGGACTTGCTGTCTTCATCGCTTGAAATTGCTGAGGAATAGGTACTTCATATCCCTGTTCTGTTGGGTCAAATAAATCTGGTTCAACTAAAACAGGTAGATTTTCATCAGAAAACACCGTTTGAAATAGATTTTTAAAAATAATACCATGTGGCATCCATTTTTCCTGCACACGTTCACTTGTAATTCTCCACTCAACTTGTAAGCGATCAGTTGGTAAACCAGCATTGATCCCGTCTGACATTTCCCCATAACAGTTCTCAATATAGGTGTCGACGATTCCATAAAGCTTCGCAATATTCAAATAGGCATTGCGACTTTCTAGTGGATCGAATGTCCAAGTGATCAATTTATATCCCATCTCTTTTGCAACTATAAGCTGCTCGTCTTTTAACTTTTTCCCGATGCCTCGTACTTGATAATCTGGGTGAATGCCAAGCATATGAGAGCATAAATACGTTTCTTTGTTTTTATAACCAGGGAAGCCATAAGAAAAGCCTACTAATTTTTCTCTGTCAAATGCTCCAATTATTAATCCGCCATTCTTAACTGCTGTGAGTGTTTGGTGGACAGGAATTGCACCCATGCCCCAAACTACTTCTTCTAATTGTTGAACAAGGAGCATTTCTTCCATTGTTTTTAATACACGAATGTCAATCTGGGCCATTCTCTTCACTCCTCTTTTTGAAAAGTACCGATAACGGCCTTCGCAAGAATTTCAATACCAGTTAATATACTATCATGGTTAAACGCCATATTCGGGTGATGTAGTCCAGGAGCTAAATCACATCCTAATCCTAGCATCGTCGCTTTAATGGAAGGCCTTTTTAATGTATAAAAGTGAAAATCCTCTCCTCCTGGAGTAACGATAGGGGGGATATAATGTTCTTGACCAATTGTCTCAATAATTGCCACTTTCATAAATTCCTCTGCTGTTGCATCAATCTCCGCTGCAGCAATTTCCGTCTCCATATGAAAATCTATCGTACTATTATTTAAGAATGCGACAGATTGAATGGCATGTTCTACTTTTGCAATTAGCTCATCAATCGCAGCATTTGTTTGTGCTCGAACGTCTATGCTAAACTCTGCATTTCCTGGAATGATATTGGCAGATTCTCCGCCTGCTTGAAATCGTGTAAGCTTTGCAGAATAAGACATCATTGGATCTAGGTAAATTGCTTGAATAGCTTGCACCATTTGAGCACCAACTTCAATCGCGTTGATGCCAAGATGTGGTCTCGCACCATGCGCTTCTATCCCGTGAATTTTACCGCTAATAAGTTTCGCTGCTCCATGTAAAATGGCAGGGGAAGCATAACCGTTTCGAATTTCTTGAATAGGGCGTAGGTGAACTCCGTACAAATAGTCGATATCCTCTACTAAGCCTTTTTCAATATAAGAAAGCGCCCCAGTACCTTTCTCTTCCGCTGGCTGAAATAATACTTTTAATGTTCCTTGTTTGGGTATGCCTAGCTTTTTCAATAAAAGCAGAGTGCCTAAAACCATCGTCATATGTGCATCATGTCCACAGGAATGATTTGCTTTAAATTCACCATCCACTTCTTGCCATAGCGCGTCCATATCTGTTCGAATACCTACGCAAGGTTTTCCACTACCGACAGTAACTACTAAACCAGTGGAGTCATCAAAAGTAGTTACATTAAAACCTTCCTGCACTAAAATATCGTTCAAATACTTGGTTGTCGAAAACTCCTTCCAGCTAATTTCAGGATTTGCATGAAGATGTTGAAATACCGCTTCCACAGTAGGCTTTATTTCTAATAACACTTGTTTCATGATGGGTTTCCTTCTTCCTCGAATAGAAAATGACTTGAAATAGTTTCATACAATGCTTGCCTTTTTTTAAAATCCTCCTTTTGCTCTACGATTAAACCTGCAACAACCGCGTTCATAAATGAAAAGAGGGGGGAGACTGCATCCAATGTTGATTTGTTTGATGCATAAATAGGGAATAATACATCACTATAGGCATGAATAGGTGCTAGCATTGAGTCACTTATCCCTATAATGTATGATTTTTGTTTCTTTATAAGCTCGGCTATTTGAATAGTTTCTTTCAAATAGCGATGGAACGAAATAATAATGACGACAGAATTTTCATCCATTTGTGTAATCGTACGGATAACGTCTTCTGTTTCCGGTCGCATAAAATGGACATTTTCTTTTACTAGTCCTAAAGAAAATGAAAGCCAATTTGCAGCGGAATAGGAAGAGCGAAGTCCAAGTACATAAACGGATTTTGCGTTTGATAAATGCTGAATCGCAGCGTGGTAAGCATTTTCCTCTATTTGATTCATCGTAACTAAGATGGATTCGCGGTCCTGTTCCATTACTTGTTTATGAAAGCTGATATCCTTTGGAATGACTAGTTTTGCCTGCTGATAAGTAGATAAACTGCTTTCTTTTATAAAAAATTGCTCTCGAACTAGTTTTTGAAGTTCCGCAAAACCAGAAAAGCCCAGTGAGTAGGCAAAGCGAATAATAGTGGATTCACTTAGCCCAATTTTAGAACCGAATTCAGCTGCTGAATATAAAGCAATATCATTAGGATGTTCTTGTACGTAGTTCGCTATTTTCCTTTGGCTTTTAGACATAGTACTATATTTTTCTCGTATTAGATTTAGTAATAACAAATTATACTCTCCTTTTGAAGGATTAGCGTTATTTTTTATTAATTATGAAGTTTTCACTTCTTTTTATTGCTATTTAATTTATCATAATATTCTGTTCTTCGCAATGTGTTATTTTGGGACATAAGAAAAACCGGGCAAAAGACATGCCCGGTACTTTAAGTTCAAAATCTGTTTCTATCGTTTTCGAAGGGCTTTGGACATAGTAGTTGTTATATAATTACCGATTGATTTTCGCTGTGCATATTATAGAGCGCCTAGAAGTTTAGTGGTGTTGTTTTATTTGGGTGGTTTATGAAGGGTTTTTTAGCAGTAAATAGAATAAGTAAAGTAGTACTTTTTGGAAAGGATAGGTGATATAGATCATTGAATCAGCAAATAAGTACCAAATGATTCCTTTTGCAATGACCATTTTTGTTTACTTTGCGGAGTTCTATTTGTTTCTCCTTGATTATATTTCTAGTTTTTTCTTTTGGAGTATGTTGGTTTTGCTCGTTATATTATGGCCATTTTTTTTATTTGGTATTAGAAAAATTCAAATCTCCAGACGTACTTTTCTATTCTCCTTCATCGCTTCGTTATTTTTACTTTTATATGAATTACCGATTATTTTGACGGAAGGGAACCACTATTTGGTTTATTCATATATTCCGCCAGAAGAACTAGTAGTAAACTCTAGAATTTATCTGTTGGCTGTAAATTCTGTGCAGATAAAACAGGAAGAGATTTTAGAGGAACAAGCTTTTCGCGATCTTAATAGTGGTTTGTTGATTTTTGACATAAAAGAAGTCTCTAATTTTCTTCGCTATGCTGGTAAAAGTACCGCAATTTTTAAATGGATCGGACTCAATCTTGACGATGATTTTCAGCAGATGTCAGTGAATGTGAAAACGTATTTAGATTCAACTAATCCATCTGTAGATGAGTTTCTTTCTAGAAGCAATTCAGGTGGGAACAGTGCAGGTTTAGCTCTCGTTTTATCTAGTCTAATAGAACAAGGAAAAATTAAAAATGATATACCAATCGGTGTGACAGGAGCAATCAATAAATCTGGAAAAGTAATAGAAATTGGTCTTATAAAGGAAAAAGTTCTAAGTGCAAATAATATCGGGCTTCCCTATATAATTCTTCCGATTGGAAATTTGGAAGAGGGTAATGAGGTAGTGAAATCATCTAATCTTTCAATAGAAGTAATTGGAGTTAGAAATGTAGATGACGCCATTCAACGGATTGATGAGTTAAACCGGGATAAATAGGAGAGGAAGAGACTAATATGAAAAAAAGAGAAGTGGACCAAACTGACTATTATGATCAACAGCTTTCAACGATTGATGAACAATTATGTGCACTGTTAAAGCAACGGAAAGAACTTTCGAATAACAATCCAGGTGTACCGCCTATTGAATCTATCACTAAATGGACGGAAAAGTATGGTGTTTATGAGGATTTGTTAAACTCGTTATTTGGATTATTGAGAAATGAGGAAATCTTTCGGCCTCAGGTGGAGCCGAATAATTTCAGACTTCATCTACCAGTTATGAAAGCAATTGAAAAGGCGGAACGTTTATACTCAATTACTTTCATTCGACAGTTTGATAATGCAAGTGTGATATATCTTACTATAGATTGGGATGTTCCAAAAAATTTGGATCATCTGGAGGAAATACGTCGCAGTCGTTATGAAGGCGCTTTTCATTTACATATAAATGAAAATTATGATTGTCGTCCTACCGGTGGAAGGGGATCGGGAGGTCATTCTACACAGAAATTTGTAGTATCTCCAGCACTCCCAGATGATTTAACAGGATTAAGCTTAGTTTTTACTGAGTATACGAATCATTTGAAAGAGAATCCTACTGGTCTTGAATTTGTCATGAAACTCAAATAAAAAAAGCGTTCCTGCTATAGGAACGTTTTTTATACACTCTATTATTTACCATTGAATAAGAACCTGTGTTCGTAATATACTATAAAGAACATACGTTCCTAGAGAGGGGTAAATAATATGTATGAAGGACTAAAAAACCGGCAAATTATATGTATTGATATACGTAGTTTTTTTGCGAGCTGTGCAGCAGCAGACGCAGGTCTGGATGTCATGAATACTCCGATTGCAGTCATTGGAGATTTGGAGCGAAAAGGAAGTATCGTGCTCGCCGCATCCCCACCTATGAAAAAACAGTTTGGTGTAAAGACTGGAACGAGACTTTTTGAAATACCAGATCATCCTTCGATTCATCTTATTGAACCTAAAATGGAGTTTTTCGTTCGAGTATCGATGGAAATTACACGCTATTTACATCAGTTCGTCCCATATGAATCGATTCATGTATACAGTGTCGATGAGTGTTTCGTAGATCTTGGCGGAACAGAAAAGCTTTGGGGACCCGTTGAAAAAACGATAAAACGTATACAAGATGAACTATATGCTCAATTTCAGTTACCCTGTGCGGTTGGAATGGGGCCTAATATGCTTATGGCTAAGCTGGCACTTGACTTAGAAGCGAAAAAAACTGGTTTTGCTAAATGGACATATGAAGACGTTCAAGAGAAATTGTGGCCAGTAACTCCATTAAGTGATATGTGGGGGATTGGATCCCGTCTAAAAAAGACGCTAAATAATATGGGGATTTTCAATGTTGGGCAATTGGCGAAAACACCATTATCTTTGCTCGAGGAGAAGTTTGGAGTGATGGGAAACCAACTTTTTCATCATGCGTGGGGGATAGATTTATCCGAGCTCGGAGCGCCTCTTGAAGGAGGACAAATTAGTTATGGAAAAGGACAAATATTATTTCGAGATTATCGTAGTAAAAAAGAAGTCATGGCAGTCGTTTTGGAAATGTGTGAGGATGTAGCAAGGCGTGCACGCGAAGCAGAAATGGCTGGTAGAACGATACATCTATCTGTTGAGTATAGCAAAGACGCTTTTGGTGGAGGGTTTAATCGTTCTCGTTCCATCGATGAGCCGACAAATGCCACAATGACCATTTATAAAGTGTGTGAACAAATCTTTGATGAATTTTATGATCGCCGTCCTGTTCGGAAATTGTCTCTCTCGATTACCAATTTAGAACCAGAGTATTCGATGCAGCTTAGCTTGTTTGAAGAAAATAAATGGAAGGAACGAAAGCTAGGAAAAACGATGGATGCACTACGGAGTAAATACGGCTCTACTGCAGTTTTACGTGCAGTATCTTACACAGAAGCAGGAACTGCAAGAAAGCGCGCGGGATTACTTGGAGGGCATAAAAAGTAAACGTCAGATCCAATATTTTGACTTTCGTAAAAAAGAGGAATATATTAATAATATAAATATCTTTAATTCGAGATATAAAAATTTAGATATTTAAATTTTATTTGGATAGGAGTGCTTTTCTAATGAAACTACAAAACAAAGTAGCGATAATCACAGGTGGTGCATCGGGAATCGGCGCAGCAACAGCAAGACTTTTTGTACAAGAGGGTGCAAAAGTAGTGTTAGTAGATTTGAATGAAGAAAAAGGAAAAGCATTTGAAGCAGAGTTAAAAGCACAAAATGCTGAGGCGCTATTTGTTAAAGCTAATATTACAAGTGAAGAAGAAGTTCAAAATATATACAAAGAAACAATTGCCGCTTTTGGAAAAGTGGATATAGTTTTTAATAATGCAGGTATTGGTCGCGTAACTCCTACAGAAGAGTTAGAATATGCAGAATGGCGTAATACAGTGAATGTTGATTTAGATGGTGTATTCTTAGTTGCGCGTGATGCAATCCGTGAAATGCTTAAATCTGGTGGAGGAACAATTGTTAATACCGCTTCCATGTACGGTTGGGTAGGCTCACCTGGATCGGCCGCTTATAATGCAGCAAAAGGCGGAGTGATTAACTTGACACGTTCACTAGCATTGGAATATGCGACTAAAAATATTCGTGTAAATGCATTGGCACCAGGCTTCATCGATACACCGATTATTCCGGAAGAAAGCAAAGAAATATTGAAAACGATGACACCAATGCAGCGTCTTGGTCAAGCAGAAGAAATGGCTAAAGCAGTATTATTCATGGCTTCGGATGATTCTTCGTTTATGACCGGAAATGTATTAACAGTTGATGGCGGGTATACAGCACAATAGAGTGAAACTTCAATCAGAGGGAGGCTCTTCATCCTAACTGATTGTTAGTTGAATCATACAGGCTTTTACAGGCAGTTGGCACCCATTATTACTTTTTTCTTGAGAAAAGCCTTGAAGTGAAAGTATTACTGCCTGTTAATGCGGGATAAATAGGCTATCAAAATGACTCCCGACATGGGAGTCATTTTTTTTGGAAAATTGGAATTGACATCATGACTGTTTGACGAATATACCCTACAGATTTATAGTTGACACAGAAGATATAGAATTTTCCATCAGTGCTTAACGGAAGCGAATTCTTGAACAGGGGGTGGTTTTAATTAGAACTAAAGATAATTATCCATATATCTATATATTAATAGAGCCTAATGTCGTTTTTGTTTATCGGATTGAAACAGAAAAGTATATAACAATTTCGGACTTAAATAATGATAGCAGTAAGTGTGAGACATTTGAAATCAATCATAGAGATGATTTTGAAACGCTTAACCACTTGGAAAGAAAGCAAGTGGAAGGAAGAGCATTCTTTGTGAATCAGGATGGAATGATCAAGATTGTAGAAGAAATAAATAAACATATTCAAAAAAGGAGACGGGTAAAAGGTCTGGAGAAATTTGGTGCTGTTCATATTGTAACTTCAGAATCGGCAGCAGGTTCTTTAAGAGTAGGACTTGAAAGACCAAAGACTGTAATTGGATTTCCAGACACTTTTTCAATTGGACCTTTGTGGAAGCTAGAAGAGGAAATAGGACAAAACTCTCGCAAAGAATGGTTATATGAAAATATTAACCTAGAGAACGATGATTATGAATATGTGAATAAGTTTTCCAATACATTGCGTGAGATTGAGGATATAGCAAATAATGTTCCCATTTATATTTGGTATGGTGATAATCCAGATGAACAAACAGGTCTACGATTTTTTCTCTATTTATTGAGGGAAAAGCCAAATGAGGTTTTTCTTATGAAATCCACGAGTGTCAATGAGAGATATCGCGATATTAAAAAAGAGCAATCTATTTTCCATACAGGTCAATTAGATTCTAAAAATATAAGGCTAATCTTTGAAAATAATAAAGGGAATAAACCTTTATCTGATAATGAACGCATTGAATTTCAAATGGAATGGGAAAAACTAGCTCTAAATAAAGAAGTGTTACGCTTATGGGTAGATGGTGAAATTAAAGGGGTCCCAGAAAATCATTATGATTCATACATCATCGCAATAATAGAGAAGCTACATAGTAAGCAAGAGTCAAAAGATTTTATCAAGACCGGTAGCGTGATCGGAGAAATTTTGACACAAATAGATTCGTATATAGATTTATACTTTTTAGAATATCGGATTAGGCATTTAGTATACAATAGTATACTCAAGTTGAAAGGGATACCCAAATCAATCAGACATTATAGTATAAAACTTCGGTGATCTATCAGACCTTGAACTAAATTTCCAAATTTCATTAATATTGAATTTATAGTTATGCAAGAGAACAGTAGCTTTTGAAACAGAATAGTTCCCTTGTGAATGATGTGAACCGAAAGATTCAGAGTCTGAAATAAAAACTAAGAGCTTTTCTATGCTAGGAAGACTACTAGTCTATTTGGGAGATGTAACAATCAATAAAAATTTTAGTTTGGAAGATGTGTTATTGATTAAAGTAATTTAATGCGGTAAGCTAGATACTAATTAAATGTTTTTGCGGGGGGACACATATGTGTTGAGAAGGTTAAAACCTGACCCTTAGAACCTGACAGTTAATACTGACGTAGGGAGCAATGAAGTGGTGTCGTATGCACTTTTTCAACCTCTACTATTTTTTAGTAGAGGTTTTTTTGCGCTTACGTCTGACAATGGAGGAGGACGAAGAGTGTCATTTTGTGAAATAATCCGAAAAGAGACAGATATGTATTGGGTAGCCAGCTTTCATCATCCTTTTGTGATGGGAATTGCAGATGGATCATTACCAATGGAGAAATTTAAGATGTATATGCTACAAGATGCATACTATTTGAAGCATTATACGAAAGTACTTGCAATTGCTGCATCAAAGGCAACCTATGATGAAGATATCCGGTATTTCATTCAAACAGCTCAGTTTATACATGAAGCTGAATTAGATATGCATCGCACAACCTTTGAGCAATTAGGTGTATCTAAAGAAGAAATTAAAGTTTTTGAACCTGCACCAGCTGCGTATAATTATGTCTCACATATGTATAACGCAGCACAAAATGGAGATGTAGCAGAAGCATTTGCAGCAATGTTCCCTTGTCCTTGGTTATATCAAGAAATTGGACAATATTATAAACATGCGGAGCCAGGAATAGCGCTTTATCAACAGTGGCTAGATCTATATAGTTCAGATGAAATGGTACACAAAATTGCAAATCAAAAAAAGATGATGAATCGTTTTGCTGAGGAACAACCAGAAAAGACAGCAGTATTTAAAAGTCATTTTAAGAAAAGCTGCTTTTACGAGTGGCAATTTTGGGAGATGCCATGGACGCTGCAAAATTGGGAAAAGGAAGTGTTACGTTATGCTAACAACTATTAAAAAATCTTCTCCATTAGTACATTGCATCACGAATTATGTCGTAGCTAATTTTACAGCGAATGGCTTATTAGCAATTGGGGCTTCTCCTGTGATGGCAGACGAAGTAGAGGAAGTTGCTGACATGGTCGCTATTTCGCAAGGCCTACTTATCAATATTGGGACCATAAATTCACGAACGGCTGACACCATGCTTGTAGCAGGGAAAAAAGCAAATGTATTAGGCATTCCCATAGTATTGGACCCTGTTGGTATTGGGGCAACAGCCTACCGGAAAAAAGTGGTCATGGATTTACTCGCACATATTCAATTTCAATGTATCCGCTGTAATGCAGGAGAATTAGCAGCAATCGCAGGAGTTTCTTGGGAAGGAAAGGGAGTCGATAGTGGTATAGGAAATATGGATATCGAGATCGTTGCAAAAGAGGTGGCCCTCAATTATCAATGCTTAGTCGTAGTGACAGGACCAAAAGATATCGTAACAGATGGGCAGCAAGTACTTGAAGTAAACGGCGGGAATGAGTTAGCGACACGTGTGACTGGAATGGGTTGCTTATTGAGCGCTGTTTGTGCCGCAACACTAGCTGTAGCAGAACATCCACTGCAAGATATAGCTTCGGTATTACTTGATTACAAACAAGCTGCCGAACAACGCGGGCCGGAAGTAGGTACGTTTGCAGTTCAATTTATCAACTCACTACAAATGATTGCGGAGGGAAATAGATGATTGCATTAACAATTGCAGGCTCTGATTCGGGTGGTGGAGCTGGGATTCAAGCCGATTTAAAAACATTTCAGGAGCTAGGAGTTTTTGGTACAACCGTTATTACGGCTTTAACAGCGCAAAATACAAAGGGAGTTCATGGTATCTATGAAGTAAAACCAAATTTTGTCGAACAACAACTGAATGTTCTTTTTGATGACTTTCCAATAAAAGCAATGAAAACAGGAATGCTATTTTCTGCTGAAATTATTAATGTAGTAGCAGAAATTGTTAAGAAACAGAATATTCCACTAATTGTGGATCCCGTTATGATTGCAAAGGGTGGAGCTAGTTTGTTACAAGATGCAGCTATAATAGCTTTAAAAGAAAAATTGCTACCCTATACAACAATTTGCACACCTAATATTCCTGAAGCAGAGGTACTAACAGGTATATCCATACGTACAACAAAAGATATTGAAAAAGCAGCAAGGGAATTGCTTAATTTTGGTGTTAAATGTGTAGTCATGAAGGGTGGTCATCTAGATGGAGCGCAAGCAATAGATACAGTATATATGGGAAATAACATATTCACGATCTCAGCCCCTCGTATCATGACGAAAGATACACATGGAACTGGGTGTACATTTTCGGCTGCCATTACAGCGAATATAGCAAATGGATTAGCAGTCATCGATTCAATAGTGGAAGCTAAAAAGTTTATCCAATTGGCTATAGCAACTCCTCTGTATATTGGGAGCGGTCATGGACCAACTAATCATTTTGCTTTTAACAGAGCTAGCAAGATATGTGAGGTTGAAATATATGAATCGTAAAATATTAGAAGTCTATTTCATCATGGGAACAGCGAATTGCCTAACAGACCCTTTAGAAACACTGGAGAATGCATTAAAAGCAGGTATTACATGCTTTCAGCTTCGTGAAAAAGGGGATATTCCATTAACGGGTGTTGCTTATGAGGAATTTGCGGTTGCATGTCAAAGGCTTTGTCAAAAATACCATGTTCCTTTTATTATAAATGATGATGTTGAACTTGCGATTCGATTAAAGGCCGATGGTATCCATGTCGGACAAGATGATGTAGCAATATCAACGTTTCGAGAAAGAGTAAAGGATATGATTGTCGGTGTATCAGTACATACTCTAACTGAAATGGAGTTAGCAGTGAAAAATGGAGCGGATTATGTAGGAATCGGTCCCATTTATAATACAATTTCAAAAGCCGATGCAAAAGCACCTGCGGGTTTAGATTTTTTACGTGCAATTCGAGGAAAGTACGCTAATTTTCCGATAGTAGGAATAGGGGGGATTTCAGAAGAAAATGCACAAAAAGTTCGACAGGCTGGAGCAGATGGTGTATCGGTTATCTCCGTGATCTGCCAAAGCGAAGATATAAATCGTACTATATATCGTTTAAAAAGTTTGTAGTCACAAGTAAGTTAAATAAGCTGAGTCAAAAAATATTGTCTGAATATTATTTTTATTACCCTATTATAATCCTTGGAAATAACACGATATAAAGTATGGTAATTACTGTAATGAGGTTAATAGTGTAGTTTAGAAGACTTAGACTGCACTTTAGAAAAAGTACAGTATTAGGGGGAAAATAACAATAATGAAAATTAAATTAAAACGAAGCGAATTGCAAACTAATAATGATATTTGGAATGCTGTTTTAGCTGCTTATGGTCAATATGATTTCCCAACAGAAGACGAGAAAATGAACGATTTTTTTATTTTGTTCAATTATTATTGTGAGCTTGAAAGCGGAGGACATGAAAGCTTATTCAATTGGTTCTCAGAGCATATTGAGAAAATGGGTATTCAAACATACAGCATTAGATTGTCGAAGGTGCTTGAAAAAGTAGGAGCAAATGAATATGCAGAAATAGAAAAGAGATACATAGAGCAGCTATGGAAATTATTTTTGGCTGTAGAAAAAAGTAGAATAGAAGACCCTCATTATGAAAGTTTGGTAGCAGAGTTTTGTAATCATATAGAGCAGGCAGATAGTGAATACAGTAAACTAGGTGAAAACTTGAGTGAGCGGCTAAGTCAATATGCCAATGCTATTTATACGGAAGTGATTGAAATTGTAGAAGATTAATCTCCGCTGAAAGTTAAAACGCTCGAGTAATCCCCCCTCCTTAAACCTGGTTGTCCAATTGTTTACTATCAATTGAAAAGGGAACATTTATAATAAGTCAACATATAAAGGGGTTTGGTTATGCTTAATCATACAAAACAATACATCAATGGTGAATGGGTAGACTCTACTGGTTCAGAAACAATTGAAGTAGTAAACCCTGCAACAGAAGAAGTGATTGGTAAGATTAGTAGCGGTACGGAAGAAGACGTGAATCGGTCTGTTCAGGCCGCAAAAGACGCGTTTCATACCTTTTCAAAAACATCAGTGGATGACCGGATAAAGCTTTTAGAGGATATTGCAAAAGAATACGAAAAACGTAAAGATGATTTAGTAAAAATAATGACGGAAGAGTTAGGAGCTCCAATAACAAAATCGGAGGAAATCCATTATCGAATGGGGCTTAAACACTTTAAGCAGGCTGCGGAGGAATTGAAAACATTTGAGTTCATAGAGGAAAGAGAGAACTCTTATATAAAGAAAGAACCTATCGGCGTCTCAGGACTGATTACACCTTGGAACTTCCCTACTAATCAGATTTCTACAAAGCTGGCTAGTGCATTGGCAGCTGGTAGCACTTTAGTAGTGAAGCCTGCATCACAAACGCCATTTGCTGCTGTTATTATTGCCGAAATTTTTGACAAAGTTGGGGTCCCTAAAGGAGTGTTTAACTTGGTAAATGGTTCGGGTTCAATAGTCGGGGAGGCCATTAGCTCTCATCCCGATATCGATTTTGTATCCTTTACTGGATCGGGAGCAGTAGGAAGCAGTTTGATGAAGAATGCTGCACAGGACATTAAAAATGTCTCATTAGAACTTGGAGGAAAATCTCCATTAGTCATTTTAAAGGATGCCGATGTAAAAGAAGCAGCGAAAACCGCAATAACTCAAATTGCTACAAATACAGGACAGGTATGCTCCGCAGCAACAAGAATGATTGTACCAGAAGAAATGCATGATGATTTTATTGAAGCAATGAAGGAATTAGTAACGGAGTTCCCTGTTGGTGATCCACAGGACAAAGATACATTTATGGGTCCACAGGTTTCCAAAGAGCAATGGGAAACCGTTCAATCCTATATCAAAAAAGGGGAAGAAGAAGGTGCCACACTTGCTATAGGGGGACCTGGTAAACCCGATGGAATTGATAAAGGTTTCTTTTCCAAAATAACGGTTTTCACAAACGTACAAAACGATATGACCATCGCACAGGAGGAAATCTTTGGACCTGTCATGTCGGTTATCACGTATAAAGACATTGACGAAGCTATTGAAATTGCCAATGATACCGTTTATGGTCTAGCTGGTTATATATTCGGAAATGATAAAGAAGAACTAAAGAAAGTGGCATTAAATATTCGAGCAGGGCAAATAAGAATCAATAATAGTAAATCAGATATATCGGCACCGTTTGGCGGCTTTAAGCAATCTGGTATTGGTCGCGAATGGGGAGATTATGGAATTGAAGAATTTCTGGAGCCTAAAGCGATTATAGGCATGCCTGTTTAATAGAAGAAAAGCTGCCCCACAAATTTTGTGGGCACTAAAAAGTCAACAGGGTTAATTCATAGCGAGTGAGTGGACCATTTATCGTTCACTTACTCGCTATTTTTAAATTGAACTCTAATTCAAATTAAATAATTCTGAAATGATTTCCGCACTTCCTGGAGAAAACATAAACAAGGATAACGAGATACATACTAGTCCTACAAATACCAAGCTAAATTTTTTGTGCCTGAGTAGTCCTAAAACTACTAAAAATAATCCAAGGAACAATATTAAAAAATACCAGAATCCCATAACCTCACTCCTTCTCTTAACTAAATTTAATGACGTAACCGAGTACTATAAAGTTCTGTTCCTTGCTTAATATAAATGAAGAAAGTTTAAAAATCTGACTTATTAGCGATAGTTTAAATAAAACATTTCATAAGAGTACTTGAAAATTTGAGCGGACTAAAATCACACATAATATGGTGTAGTAATTATTGCACAGGTTGAAGGTGGATATATAGTAAGAGACCGGAGTCATTTATGCACAGAATAACCAGAACGAATAGTTCCAATGAAGCGATTATTCTTCAAACTCGTTATAGAATTCAAACAAGTCTCGTTGGCAAATTTTTTCGAAAGTGCCCGTGTAATAACCTGCAAGATTACGAATTTTTTTCTTTTTTGACGCCTGTAACGAAATTGTCAGTGCCTGATATCCAATTTTTTCGTAAAGATTCTTATACTGAGGAAGATAATTAGTGACACGGTAAGTTAGGCTTCGGTAAACACCATACAAATGACTGACTGTTTTTTGGTCTTTTCCAAGCATCGAGAAAATAGTCGATTGGAACTGTTGGTAGAATGTACTAGAATTTATAATTTTAGAATTATCCACAGTATCTGTGGTAACGACAATTTCGTTAGAATACGTATTATGAAATAATTCTTTTTTAGGGCTTAAAGAATAATCGGTTTCTAATTGTGGAAAATGCTCTTCAGTACTTGAGTTTATTGGAGATTGAGAAACTTCTCGACTGATCATTTCCGATTGGTCATCAAAAGGCAAAATGATTAAAATATTAGCGCCATAACCTTTTGTAACACGTCGAATAGTTGAGATTCTCTTAATGACATGAAGGCTTTCTAACTTGCGTAACGTCCGTCGAATAGTCGCATCCGATTTATTTATTGTTTGAGTGATTGTTTCCACTTTCAAATGAGTAGCTCCAGGATACTTACACGCATACTGTGCGAGCAAAGATAACACTGCACGATCCGTATCATTTAACTTATAATAATTCTCCGTTATATGCGACTTAATATGTGCATCCATTTCTTGAACACTTTCAAATACTTGATATGTCTTTAGATAAATAGTCATCTTATTTCCCCCTAGAATCCTAAATAAGTTTTGCGATTAGTCAACCGTCTTGCAACCTTTATATAGAAAAAAGTAGGGAGAAAGGATACATTTACAATAAGCAAACTTTTTTAAAAATGACTTCCAATGCGGAAGTCATTTCAGACTGTAGACAAACTCAATTTTTGGTGCATAGAGTTGTATACTAAAATCGGCAC
>NZ_JBBOOM010000004.1 GCF_038003085.1 Psychrobacillus sp. FSL K6-2836 | reverse complement strand
TGCACAGCAAAAAAACAGCATTTTTCTCACAGAGAAAAATGCTGTTTTGGGGTGCAGCACCTTCTGTCCCAGCCTCTATTCTTAACTGATCGAATGCTAGCTATTCTCTTAAATATCAGTTTCTAATTATTTTTTTGCTCCAGGCACTGATAAACCGCCATCAAATCTCTTTTATTTAACTCGCGGATACGATTGAAGATTGGAATATCGGCAACGGACTCATCATATAAGCTTTCATCAACAACATCACTAACTTTACCAGTTAGCCATGTTTCTACCTTTATGTCTTCCACAATTTCCTGAAGTCCCTCATCATTGATACCACTTGCATCACAGCTCACACAAGGAATCGTTAATTTATGCACGCCATCATGTAGGTTATCTTCTGTAATGACTTTCTTTCCTTTACAGAACGGACATGGATGACTTTTCTTTATCTTATTAATTTGGGTAACAAGTTTTTTGTAGCCAAACGCTTCATAAACATATGTTAGTTTTTTATATTTCCCATTAGTGAAATACTTATCAATGATGGTTTCTCTCGTCTCATTAATATTTTCAAAATCACAGATGGTTACCTGATTATTTTTACTAATGGATTCAATATTGTCCTTAATACTGTCCCAGAAGGGCAATACATTTTGGAGTACCATTTCATATCCAGCAAAACTTGCTAGTTCTAGTTCAAGCATTTTCAGAGCTACTTGAGTTTCCCTCGGTAACAGTGAGACATCTTCTGTCAAAGCTATATCGCCGCCTACAATAGCCTTCAATTTCAACAGTTCCGGTAACGCTCCTACTGTTTTCATAACTTGCTCCAGAGGCTGCTTTATAATTTCACGAATATCCGTAGAGCCAAATTTAAGTTGTTTATGATGGTTTAACACAGTCCCTTTGCAAATCGGACATGTAATCTTCACTTTAGATGCTTTCATATGTTCTTTAATAATCGATTTCGAAATGAACATATACATCCCAATAATGTTATTAAAACCTTGCCATGTTCTCTGCGTTTTACCTGCTTTATCATAAAATGATTTTTCCCAATATCCGTATAAAAAAGTATGCTTTTCTTCTTCTGTCATGTCATTATAGCTTTTACTTATGTCCTGACCTAGCTCATTCTTAATTTCGTCAAAAATGAATTGCAATTTTGGATATTGATAATACTTTAATACCTCCATAACGTCAGGATGCAGTTGGCCATCCCAGAATGGTACGGTCTTGTCCTGAATAACTACATCAAAATCAAATTCCTCAATCACCCCGCGCCCTGAGCAGCTTGGGCAATGATTATCTTGGTAATAGAAATCGAAGCTACTCGTATCTTTATTGGTTGGATGCGATGCAACAATATGGTTGATCAGACCGCCGAGCTCATAGAGGAAACTATATTGGCTATATAAGTGACGTTCCAGATCAATAGCGATAACGGGGGCAATTGTTTCAGATTCGTATTCACCATATATTAAACGAGCCATTGATGATAAGCTTTTTAAAATCCCGCCCTTATAAATGTTTTCAGCATTTTTAAAGTAGGATATCTGATCTTCTTTTAGGAAGTTAATACCATTATGTTGATTGATCGTTGAAGAAATTTGCAATGGGGTTACTCTATCCGCATTGTTTTGACTGCGATAATAATCATCATGACTAACAACATCAAGATGCTCCACAGGTGCAATCTGTCTTTTACCAAAATCAGCGATAAAATCCGAGTTTTCTAGCATATAAGAATTATGTTCAATCATTATTATGGATATAGATTCATCCTCCAAAATAACCCTGACACTATCAATGAATTGGTTTAATATATTTTGTGATAAACCTTTTGAAGGTTCATCAAAAATAAAAAGCGTATGTGGGTTTCTAGAGTTCGCAAACAGCTCAGAAACTAAATGGACACATTGAAATTCACCATTCGATAAGGACTGTGTTTTTCTTTCCAACGTCAAATAACCAAGTCCAAGTTTGATCAGTAAGCTCAAGCGTTTATGAACGATGTCATCATTCGGCAGTTCATCAATAATATCTTCAATCGAGCGCAGAAAAATATCATCAATATCTTCACTATATTTTGTAAGCTTTCTTTTAATATCAAGGAAAGTCGCAACTGTAGAACGACTAGTAATCGATTGGTTTCGATTCTGTCCTACCATTACGAGTTTATCTTTTGGATATCGCTTCAGAAAATCTTTGGCTATACATTCATTGACAAGTGTAGATTTACCACATCCGGACTCTCCCGTAAAAGTGACAATTCTATTTTGGGGAATTTGAATTTCAGCCATTTGAATATTACGACTATAAAGTTCATGAAAATGATAGTATTCTGTTGGCATTGCCAAATTTCGTTCCCAGGTGATTGGTTTTGGACGTGGGGACTCTTCCACGATTTTACCACCGTATTTACCACTACCAGGTCCAAAGAACAATTGGTCATCCGTTGCGTCAAGCACTGTGTCTGAATGATCGATGAGCCAAATTTGATTTTTATAGCCTAATTGTTTAATTTGTTCTAAAATTTTAAGTAATGTTTGGTGATCAAGACCCACGGAGATTTCATCAATAATAATAACTGTATTTTCACTTGCTGCCATGAATTCAGCCAAATAAAGTCGTGTTAATTCTCCACCTGACAATGTACCCATAATGCGATTTAATGATAAGTAACCAATATTCATATTGATAATATTTTTTAGAATATGTTGCTTCGCTTCACTAATATGTAAAACTTCTGCTAATGAAAGAATAGATTCAATACTTAAGTTGTTAATATCGGAAATACTATGTGGTTGACCCAATAATTCTATTCTTTTTTGCAGTACTTCTGGATTATAGCGTTTACCATCACACTTTTTACAATCAATATTTTTAGTGGTACCTCGCCCTTTACATGCAGGACACCAACCTAACTCATTATTAAATGAAAAAACTTCTGGAGAAAGATTAAATTTTTCAGCAACAGTATCACGTATCTCTTTGAACACGCCAGTATGTGTACCAATTGTTGAACGAGGATTGGAAGAAATGGAAGATTTCCCGAGAAACAGTACTAAAGGCATTTCTTCCATCTTTATAGCACTGAAATTGGTTTCCATAATATTAGGAAATAAATACTGATACTCAGCCTTGGGCAATAAAGACACGAGGCGCTTTTTGGATTCTTCACCAATTGTTTGACAAAAAGTTGTTTTACCAGACCCAGACAACCCAGCAATTCCTAACGATTTATCTACTGGTAGTACCGAATCTAACCCGTTAATATTGTTCGCAATTAATTGATTTATTTTCATAGTGATATCCTCTCCAATCTCTTAATGTAGCATTGCCATATTTGTAAAACTTAATGTTTTTTTAGAAAAGTACCCTTATCATAATAAAAGAGCACAATTCTTGCTACGGAATTGCGCTCTTTAGAAGAATATATTAATTTTCAAGTAATCACTCAAAAGGTAGATCTTGAATAGGTTGAAAACTTTGAGTATAAAAACAACATCTTACTGTTCCGCTAACACTTTTTCGAGCTGATCACCCATTTGTATCCAACTATACTTAGCTCCCTCGATAGCTCCTTGACGTGCTTTTGTTTCTTCACTGAATCCAGTTTGATCGAAATGTAAATGAGTATTTCCATCCGAACCTTTTGTCAAAGTCCATGTTACAGTAGTGCTTTCACCTGCACTTTCCCATGTATAAGAAAGCTTGTTGGGCTCATCCACTACTAATACTTCACTATCTACAATCCCATTCCACCATTCATTTGGCTCAGCTCGGAATTGAAATTTATGCCCAACGACTGGTTTGAAATCATTTTTCCATATCCATTTTGCAAGAGTATCCGAATCTGTTAAAGCGTTCCACACTTGCTCGATTGAGCTTGTGAATTGAAAATCTAGTGATACATCTGGTTTCATTTTTTTTCCTCCAATAAAAGACTTAGTTTAGCAATTCTTTCTTTCCAGAATCCTTCGTAAAAAGATACCCAATCTTGAATTTCTTGGAGTGGAGTGGCATTCAGACGATAACGCGTTTCCCTGCCAACCTTTCGGTGTTTTACGAGACCGGCATCTTTTAGGATAGCAAGATGCTTAGAAACTGCTGTGCGACCCATTTGAAAATGAACTGTTATCTCATGTAGCGGTAATTCTTCGGTATCTGCTAACATTTGAAGTAATTTTCTCCTTGTAGGATCGGCAACAGCGTCATAAACATCTCTGATAGGTCTTGTTCCGTCCAACTACCACACTCCCCCTGAACTTAATTACTATTAATGACACTTAATGGTGTCCTATTATTTATTTAGAATATAACACCACTTGGTGTCTTGTCAAATTTTATTTTCGTCATTATGTAACCAATCTATTCATATGTCATCATATCTTAATTTTATAATTCTTTTGGTAAATAAGGTCTCTTCTATTTATGAAAAGCGCAAGTTAATCCAACTAGTAGGGTTACTCAAAAGGTTTGTGCACAAAAGCCCAACTTCCCAAAAAACAACTTTGTGAATTGCTTCTAGAAATCCTTCATCCTTAATGATTTAACAGTTAAATAAAGCGCTATTCATAAGTAAATACAAAAAGTCCAATTTCTCAGCTTTAAATGAGAAATTGGACTTTTAACGTTCCTTCGTAAAACAACCCTTATACCGACAAGCAAAATTTATAGTAATTTTAGATAATCAGAAATTCAGAATTCCATTTCAATTGGAACTATCGGATAAGGAACAAGGACTCTATTGTTATAATCACTTAATCTACCCTCAAAAATCAATTGAAAATTTGCTGAATGTGGCAAGTCACTTGGTACAACGAGTGAAGGATCTCTTTCGAAGCCAATAGCCTGACTTTCCTTTAGGACAGATGCCACAAACTGAGAACAGAAGAAAGCATTTTTTCTTTTTATCGGTTTTTTAAATAGCACCCCAAATAATCCTATAAAATTATAGCGATAATATTCCTTTTTAGAAGATATTTCTTGAATATATTGATTCATCTTTTGAAATTCTTCGTTTGTTATAGTTAATGAATAGATGGCACAATACGCTTGTTTAAATAAGACAGAATTAATATCTTCTCTAACAAACCCTCCAATGAAAGGGTTTTTTGCTGTTTTTCTTCCAAAACTATATATCTCAATCAATTCATCATCAAAGGAGATGGAAGAATGATTATAGGGTTTTTTAGTATAAGACTTAATCATCCTTGTTAGAATAGTTCCCGTATCAGTTAAAAGGATATAAATCGTTTTTTCTTTGATCATAATCCTCACCTTAAATATTTTTAAATACAATTATTCCTATTAAGCTAATTATTATCCCAGAGATTCTTCGTCGGTTTTGTATTCTAAAAGATCTCCAGGCTGACATTCTAAAGCTTTGCAAATCGCCTCTAAAGTGGATAAGCGAATCGCTTTTGCCTTTCCATTTTTCAAGATAGAAAGGTTTGCCATTGTGATTCCAACTCTCTCAGAAAGTACCGTCACACTCATTTTTCGTTTAGCAAGCATCACATCAATATTGATAATAATTGCCATATTATTCACCTCAGCTTTAGACTATTAAATCATTTTCCTCTTTTATATCTATTGCTTTTTTTAGAAGCCTTTGAAGAACAGCAGCAAAGAATGCAATCACCATGGAAGCAAAAATGGGAATCATTGCAATTATTATGAGACCTGGCGCGTCGTCTACCTCCGCCATGATATAGACGAATGGTAGAGCTACCACATACAAGCAACTAATTATGATGGCGCAGTGTTTGATTTTCTTTAGAGCTCCTACAGATAATTCCGAGAAAGCTTGGTTCTTGTCTATTAAGCTTAAAAGGTTAAAAGATTGATACAAAGCGAAGTAAAATGGAACAGCCGAAACATACATAACCAATAAAATGCCATATACCACAAAAGCCAAATCTGAACCTCTTTCTGCTGCTTCATTAGCTTCATCAGCTATCTGAGGCAACAAAAAAAGACACATAGCAAGAACGGGGATTCCCATAAGAATAACAGCTACCTTTAAAAAAAGTGTTGATCCTCGTTTCATAAACAGTACCTCCTACATTTAATATATTATTTATATTAACATCATATTTATCGTTTTTCAATATATAATTATTGGATTTCGTAATTTTTTTATTGCTATTGGTATTTTTTGTGTGAAAATTTGCACAAACACATTAATATTAATAGAAAATAAAAACGCTTGAGTTTTTTAGGAACCCCAAGCGTTTTACCTGTCTTGTTCTATAAACCCACGAAATATTAAAACTTAATGACAAAAGTATAGTTTACCTCTTTAAAGCCTATTCTAAAAAGAAAGTATACAAATGGAAGGAGAATAATATTCAAGATGAAATTTAAACTACCTTTCAATAAGAAACAGACGCCTAAAGTATTATATAAAACTAACTTAGACACTAAAATGATTTCTTCCTCTAATGATGGTTTTATTCAGCAGATAAAAGATGCTACTCATAATCCATTTGATTTAATCATTAAATCTATACCACCCAATCTTACGATTATTTATATAGATAATTTAGTTAAAGACCAGACCTTAAACGAGCATATCATATCAAATTTACAGAATAAACATAATGAAACACCGGAAACTATTAAAGATGCTCTCTCCATACCTGAAGTTAATATATCCGGTCAACTAGAGAAAACGATTGAATCAATCATTCATGGATCTGTCCTTATACATCTGGACGGTTACCCTCAAGCAATAATAGCAAATATCACCACACGAGAATCCCGAAGTTTGGCAGCACCTGAAAATGAATCACAAGTAATAGGTGCTCAGGTAGGATTTAATGAAAGCCTTTCTACAAATATTTCCTTGATCCGTCGCTACATAGCGAGTTCTGATCTTTGTAACGAAAAATTTACAATTGGGAAGCGCACAAATACATCAGTTGCATTATTGTACATGAATGGTATTGCTGATGATCAAATGATAAATTCACTGAAGCAAAGAATCACAAGTCTTGAAATAGATGCGTTAATCGACAGTGCTGTTCTTTCAGAGATGATTGATGATAACTCGTTATCGGTTTTTCCACAAATGCTATTGACTGAAAGACCTGATAGGTTTTGCGACGGTCTGTTAAATGGCAAAATAGGTCTAATTGTGGACGGTAGTTCTATGGCTATCATATGTCCTCAGTCGTTTGTCGAATTCTTTCAAAGTCAAGAAGATCAAAATCTAAGATGGCATATTGCAACATTTGCTCGGTTATTAAGATTTACGGCCATACTTTTATCAGTTTTTTTGACACCAATATATGTAGGGGCACTGACCTTTCATTATGAAGTAATCCCACAAGCCTTCTTGGTTCCACTTAGTGAATCGAGAGCATTAGTTCCATTTCCACCTGTGTTTGAAGCATTGCTTCTTGAATTTATAATTGAATTACTTAGAGAGGCTGGAGCGAGATTACCAACAAAAATTGGACAAACTATCGGTATTGTTGGCGGTATCGTAATTGGGACAGCAGCTGTCCAAGCAGGAATTACAAGCAATATACTACTCATTTTTGTCGCTTTAAGCGCATTAGCATCATTTACAACTCCAAGTTATATGATGGGCAATGTTATCAGACTCATTCGTTTCCCAATTATCATACTAGCAGGATTTTGGGGTTTTTATGGTATTATGCTTGCTTTTTGTTTTATCCTCATTCATCTTTTGCGTCAATCCAGTATGGGTGCACCATATTTATCTCCTTTTTATCCGCCAAGGTTGAAAGATATGCGAAATAGTATCATAAGAATGCCTTTACCGTTCACTGCAAAAAGACCGGCTCTTACAAGACCGACAAATGAAGAGAAATACAATCCCCAACCTATAAAGCCTGATAAAAGTTGAACTGTAGGTGAAATGAGTGAAGAATCCAATACGACTTAGTTCTAAAGATATGATAAATGCATATTTACTTTTTTTTGTGATTCATAGTGCTCAAGTTGGAGTGGGGATACAGGGGTTCCAACGTATTATATATCAAGATGCTAAGCACGATGCATGGATATCAGTGTTACTTGCAGGTCTTGCAACCCACATTGTTGCTTTTTGCATGATTAAGACACTAGAAGTGTACGGTTCCAATGACCTTTATGGAATTCAACAAGATATTTTTGGAATTTGGATTGGTAATTTTTTAAATGCCCTTTATGTAGTGTATTGTTTTATAGCATTTTTCTCCGTTTTACGAAATTATATTGAAGTTATTCAAGCCTGGATTTTTCCTAATTTAGGTACTTGGTTTCTTTCAGCCACCTTATTACTTATCATTATATATGCGTTTACAGGTGGACTTCGAGTAGTAGTCGGCGTTTCTTTTTTTAGTGTCGTACTCGCACTTTGGATCTTTCCAATGTTAATTTTCCCTATGAAATTTTCTTCATCGGAAGCCCTTTTTCCTATTTTGGAGACAAACTTTAGCTCTATATTAAAAGGAGCAAAATCCATGACGTTTACGATTATTGGCTTTGAAATCTTAAATGTGATTTATCCCTTCATCAAAGAAAAGAAAAAAGTCAAGAAGTATGTGCATTTAGGTTTGTTAGCTACGACCATTATTTATCTTTCCGTCATGATGGTATCGATTACCTATTATAGTGAAGGAAAGTTACTTAAAACAATATGGGCGACATTGACATTGTTTAGTTTTATCAGTTTTCCATTTATGGAGCGATTTGAGTTTGTTGCGGTTTGTTTTTGGATGCTGATCATTTTACCTAATCTTTGTCTTTATCTTTGGGCTGCTTATCGGGGGACTATACGATTAGTCAAAATAAGCGGAACGAAATTTGTTTGGATATTCTCTTTACTTATTTTCATCGGTACATTAATAGTTCAGACTCGCACACAGATAAATTCGATTAACACTCATTTTGGACAAATTGCTTTCTATATTGTGTTTATATATCCTATTCTCTTATTTATGATCACTATGTTGAAGAAAAAATTCACATCAAGGAAGGGACAAAGAGATGAAAAAGTATAATTTCTGTCTCATGCTTCTTTTTTTATCTTGTCTATTATCTGGATGTGCTGAGACAAATATTCTTGATAAAATAGGGTTGACGACTTTAGTTGGCTATGATTTGGGAACCGAAGATAAAATGGAGATTACTGCAGTTATTCGCGAAGTGAATCCTGAATTTCAAAGTAATGTGGAAATTATTACAACAGAAAATGACACTAGTAAGGGTAATCGGATGAAAGCTAATCGAAAACTATCTAAAAAAATTACGGTTGGTCAAATGAGGGTCATTTTGTTCGGCGAAAAGTTGGCTAAAGAAAACCTCCATTACTACATTGACTTAAACTTAGAAAATGCAAATGTAAGTAATGGTCTATTTATGGCTGTGGTAGAAGATGAGACGGCATCATTACTCAATTATGAATATAAAAATATTGATGATATTGGGCAGCATATATTTAGGCTATTAGAACAAAATATCAGTCAGGAATATATGATCTCTCCTACTCTTCATGAAACTGCACACGATTTTTATTCCATTGGTAGGGATATTGCTATGCCAATTATAAAAAGAAACGAAGAACACATTGAAATGAGTGGGATAGCTCTATTCAAAGGTGGCACAATGGTTAGTTCACTTCCAGTGAAGGATAGTTTTTTCGTAAAGCTTGTGAGAGATAGTTTTAAGTCAGGATTTTTTGAGACTAAGTTAAAGGAAGAAGAAATCCCCCCCGGTTTACTGAAAAAACCTGCGAGCGAAATTCCAATTGTATTTGATGCCATTCGCTCAAAAAGAGAATTGAAATTAATCGATGCTTCCACTTCCACACCTGAATTTGACCTAAACCTAAAGTTAAAAGCAAGAGTATTAGAAATATATCCAGATGTAAATCTAGGTGATCCTGAACTTGTAACGAAACTTGAAAAAGCAATCAGTAAAAACCTATCAAGTGAAATATCCAGAGTTATTGCCCATGCTCAGGAAGTGGAATCTGATATTTTTGGCTTTGGTGAAAAATATAGAAGCAAAGTGAGGAACTCTGATCTGACTAAGGAAAAATGGCGGGAGATGTTTAAAAACATGAAAGTAAATGTGGATATAGATTTTGTTATATTAAGAAACGGAGTTTTTGAGTAATGTTGATTGATCTCAAATTCTTAATATGCTCATACTTCAGTTAATCCATTATTTAAATCTTGACCTGTCATAACGGATAAAAAATTGTAAAAGAACATTTCATAATGAATATCGAATGCTATACGATGTTTTTTTTCACCATTATTATTTGAATACGGCCGAGTATCAGCAATACTTTGTCCTCTAGTTGGTCCATCCAAGTCATCAACAACTACAATAGGATAAGACTCAAAGATGAACATTTCAGGATGAATTGCTGCCATTAGTGTTAGGGCATCATGGACGGGACTTCCTTGAAGGGACGGGTCTCGCTCTTTATAAAAACGAGTATAGTAATCCATTAATGGTTTGAAAATTTTAGTTTTTCCGAATTGCTCTATATACGCAACCATCTCAGGTGTTACAATTGCCTTTTGAGTTGCATTTAATGGAATTATTGTAATGTTATTAGCATACGTCAAGACGATATTCACAGCAACAGGATCCCCATGAAAGTTCGCTTCTGCAACGGTTGTAACATTTCCAGGAATCCAAAATGCTCCACCCATAATATAAAACTCTTTTACGTTTGTCATAAGATCTCTGTATAGTATGAACATCGTCGCAAGTGAAGTAAGACGACCAATATTTACAATAATTAGTTCATCCTTATAATTTTCAATTAGGTTCACTATTTCTAAAAAGTTTTCGATTTTTAATCTGTGATCATCATTCGGTATGATTGGTCCTAGTCCACGCTCCCCGTGTATTTCTGGATAGAAAGTGGGCTGTTCACCTGTTAAAGGTACTTCTGCCCCCCGGATAACAGGTATACCTTGTGGAAAGTCAAACAATTTCATCAAATAATAGATATTGGACACTGCATCTTCTCTTGATACATTACCATAATCGGCAACTATACCAACAATCTCTATTTCTTTAGTTAAACTTGCGTAAATTAAAGCAACTGTATCATCGATACCAATATCTCCGAATAAAAGTACTTTTTTTACCAAGTAATTCCCTCCTATTAACAGTCCAATTTATGGTACCCTTATAATATGACTCTCTTTAATAACGGGACACCTTCAATAACCAAAAATAGGATTAAAATCCCTGTTTACATCGGTCTTTATCGTCTATTTAATAAAATTAATGGCTTTTTCAATGTAAAATGCTTCCTAGATGAATGATTGGATACTTATCCTAGAAAAGCGTATAATAAAATACCGTTTTGATGTGGCTGCATCTAAACGGTAAAATAGAACCAGTACCCTTCAAGAGGGAATGGTAAATTTGGCAAAAGTAATCCATCCGAGCGCTAACTCATAGGTGTATTACTTTTTTCGTGTCCCTAAATAAGTCAGTGTAATAAGCGCAATGATTAGCGTTGAAAACTAAAACTAATCATGATTACAAGCGATTCAAATATAGTTAAAAGCAGACCCCTTTCTGCCAATTTACTTAGCCAGAAAAAGATGAAGAGTTCAAACAACCCTATGAGATTACTAATCTATTTATTATATTTTATATCGCACATATATTTTCATATTTGTGCACTTCTAAATTTCTACTCAACACCAACTTTATTACTTCTACGCTCAAGTAATACTACGTCACGCCAAACTCCATTTAATTTCCCTATTTGTTTTCTTGTTCCTACTTCTTCAAAACCAAATTTTTTATGTAAATTTATGCTCGCAGCATTTTCTGGAAAAATCATTGCTTGGATCGTCCAGATTTTGTTTTGCTCACTTGAGTCAATCACTTGTTGTAGCAATCTACTGCCAACGCCTTTCCCCGCTGCACTAGAAGCAATATAAATACTAACTTCCATAACTCCTGAAAATGCTCGCATACTAGAAATTGGAGTTAATGCTACCCACCCTACTACTTTCTCATTTTGTTTAGCAACAAATCTGCAAATATTTAAGTGATCTTTATCCCATTCATCCCAGACTGGTGCCTCTGTTCTAAATGTGGCATTAGCAGTACCAATACCTTCGATGAATATCTCTCTGACTTGTCCCCAATCGGAACTTATCATTTCATTAATAGTTATCTCTTGATTCATCTGTATTCCCCATTTTCCTATAAATAAAAGCACTTCCAACATGGATTATACACCGTCGGAAATGCTTTTAAAAGAACTCTTATACAATTTGAATACTAAATAATAGACCAAGATAGGCCGTAATAACGACGAACAGGCTCATGATAAAGGAAAATATGGCTGGCATTCTTTTCACGAATGAGAAAAGACTCATTACAAGAAAAACAGCAGAAATACATAATAAAAGCAGTCCATCTGTATTAAATACCAGTTCGGCTGCAATGCCCGATGAAACAATCCCATCATGAAACAGCAAAAACAAAGAAGAAAAACCTTCACTATTTATTGTTTCATACAGATTATGTGGTGGTGATTGTTGACTCATAGCACCAGTAGCTGCAAAAATTAGGAGAAGGACGAAAAACTCTACTTTTGTCCATGGTCGAGCATCGAAGTTATCGTTTTTAAGTAACCGTTTTTTCATAAGAATTCCATTGATAAATGCATATGCAATTAGTGGAATAATCAGCAGATGCTTGATCAGTAGGCTTTGCCCATATGAAACCATCCAAGTATCAGTATATGCAGCAAGCGGTGTTGAAAAACTCATCAAGGAAAATCCAGTTATCATAATTATTCCAAAACAATATAATGCTGTTATATGAAACCATTTTAAAAACGAAAGCCAATTATTCGTATTTTGGGAGAACCAAGTTATTACAAACAATATACCAACCCAAATAACTACTGATGTAAAGTGAGTGAAATGAGTGATTAACCCCTTAATACTTTGAATAGAACTTGCATGACTTGACCAACTTACACTCATGATAAGTACTAAAACTAGTAAAATCCCCATAATCGAGTAAAAGTTTGATCGCCTATGTTCAAAGAATAGAATATACAATCCTAAAAACAACGTGACAATAAACATAAACAACCATGATTTACCTACCTCGAAGGTCAATAAAATAGATTGTAATGAATCGACTAAACCATAGTCTTCATACAAATACATGATCAAACTAATAAGCGGAACAAAAGAAAAGATTGCTATGCCAATTACTGCAACTAATTTTACTTTTCTAGGAACAATAATAATAGGGATTAAATCATTTGGGAATAATGCTAGAATATAGCTCCCCATCAACAAAGCGAAGCACACATAAAGAAGTGCCTCGCTAATAGTTGTCAAAATAAACATCATTTTTTATTTCTCCGAGTCATCCACCAAGCAGCTAGTGCCAGTATTATGACTAGTACTACAATAATTCCTACCGTAGAATTGGTGCTCTCTTCTTCATCAGCTTCTACTGTTGTTTCCTGCTCTTCGGTGCTGGAATCATTCGGTTCTACTGCATCAATTGGTTCAGTAGTTGGTTCTACTGCTTCAACTTCTTCAGGTGCTTCTAATACAAAATCAATTACACCTTCCATCGGATGGCCGTCAGCCCCGATTATTTTCCAATTGATTTGATATGCTCCATTTTCCAAGCTTTCAATCACATTACCAGTCAGAATGTTGTCATTTACAGTAATATCATTTAAATCCATTTCTTCATTCGATGAATTCGTTAGTGTGAATGAGCTTGTCTCTTCTATCTTTGTTAAAAATGTAAGTGTAATTTCATTTAGCTTTTCTGTAACCGTACTCCCTTGAGCTGGAGTAGAACTTTCCAAGCCAGTATGTGCTAGTGCGCTGTTACTAAACAAAAATACACATGCAATTGTCATCCATAATATCTTTTTCATAATTACCTCCAAATATTTGTATATACTATTTACTGCCACTATACTTATACCATAAAGCTATGAAGAATGTGTGAAGTTTGTAATTTTCTTTAGGATAAGATACCCTTAAAGGATAAAATTAGATCAATAGGAGTGATTTTAATGGCTAAATCGGCTGCAAAACGTAAGCGAGAACACCTATTACGTAATCTGGGCAAAGATGTGACAATAGCAAGAAATGAGGTTGATTTTAGTACACATGTCCGAATAACTAAATCGAAAAAAGCGAAACTACAGCAACAATATACAAAATACGAAAAGCATTTCACAAAAGGTATAATACCTGATGGAAATGCTTTTTATTATGTCTTTACTGTATAAACTGCTGAATTCCGTTTCAGGTAAAGGAACGAAGGCTAAGAGTGCCACCAAGCGAGCTAACCCCCTGTGACCAACCTCCAGGGGGAGCGAGAAGCCATCACCGTAGTCCACACACGCGTCCAGATATAACCTCTACGTCTATGTGAGCGTGATTCGAGTTCATACGAGAAAGAATGTCTGCTATACGAGAGCCGCATGGTTATACGAGAGGTCTCTACGTCTATACGAGCGTGATTCGAGTTCATACGAGAAAGAACGTCTGCTATACGAGAGCCGCATGGTTATACGAGAGTCCTCTATGTCTATGTGAGCGTGATTCGGGCTTATACGAGAGAGAATGTCTGCTATACGAGAGACACATGGTTATACGAGAGTCCTCTATGTCTATGTGAGCGTGATTCGGGCTTATACGAGAAAGAATGTCTGCTATACGAGAGCCCCTCGTTCTCATCAGTTAAAAAGACAGACAAATGTGTACATTTGTCTGTCTTTCATATTTATTAATTCTCTTCTTTTGGCTGCTTCCATACACGAACTATAGGTCCGTCCTTTTCTGTATCAATAACAAATGAACCATTTGAATATCTATCCGATGGACGGAATGCATTAACTTGTATCGTTTCCTGCCCTTTTTCTGTTTCTATAATAAGTTGGTCATTTTTTTGTACTAACAATACATCAAACACGCGATGAGGGTTCGTTTTTAACTCTCTTAAAGTAACCACTCCACGCTTGGCTCTAACGCCAGCTTCAATCTCACTTATGACCATCTTTTTAATGGCACCTCTATGGGTGATAAGCATAATGTCTTTGTTACTTTCTTGTGAAATTGGCTGAACACTTACTACAAAATCTTCTTCTTTTAAGTTAATTGCTTTAACTCCACCAGTCTTCACACCAGTGATTGGCACTTCATCTAAAGAGAAGCGAACGGAATAACTAGCATATGTCGTTATAAGAACATCATCAGATGGTGCAACGAGTTCTGCCATGATTAGTTCATCGGTATTCTTTAGGTTGATCGTCTTAATCGGTCTTGCGTATCTTTGTACAACATAATCAGAAAGTAATGAACGCTTAATCTGTCCATCTTTCGTTGCTGTTAAAACGCTCAAATCTTGGTCAAATGAATCTATCCCCATAACTTGGATAATTCTTTCTTGAGAATCCAGAGGTACAATACTCGAAATGTGCTGGCCAAGATCTTTCCAACGTATATCTGGTAATTCATGTACCGGTTGGTAAATGTAATTACCTTTAGAAGTAAACAATAGTAGATGACTCTGCATATTAATTGGTGCTTTATATAGTAAATAATCCGAATCCTTAATGGCGAAATCCTGTCCATTAGAGGCTGTATATGAACGTGTACTTGTCCGTTTAATGTAGCCGTCCTTCGTTACAGTAACATATACTTCTTCGCTTGGAATAAGGACATCTAAAGTAACTTTAATCTCTTCAATTTCATCTTCAATTATTGATTTGCGAGGCTCTGCAAATTGTTTTCGTACTGTTAAAAGCTCTTTTTTTATCACTCTTAAAAGGGCAGATTCCTTTGCAAGAATGTTCTCTAATTCTTTCACTAATTTATTGAGGGTTTCTTCCTCATTTTGAAGTTCTGTTATATCTGTATTAGTTAATCGATATAGTTGTAAGGAAACAATTGCCTCGGCTTGTGCTTCTGAAAAATCGAATAATGAAATTAAGTTATTCTTGGCATCCCTTTTATCCTTGGAAGCTCTGATTGCTTTGATGACTTCATCAAGAATAGATAGTGCTTTCATCAGACCAGCTACAATATGTAATCGGTCCTGAGCTTTTTTCAAATCATAAACTGTTCTGCGAGTGACAACTTCTTTTTGGTGACCAATGTATGAATCCAAAAGAAGCGGTAGAGTCATCATCGTTGGTCTACGATTATGAATAGCAATCATATTGAAATTGTAAGTCACTTGTAAATCAGTATTTTTTAATAAATATTGAAGAATACCATGTGCATCCACTTCTTTTTTCATTTCTATGACTATGCGTAACCCAGTACGGTCGGATTCGTCGCGGACTTCCGCAATTCCTTCTAGACGTCTATCATGTCTTTGTTCATCAATTTTCTTTACTAGATTTGCTTTGTTCACTTCAAAAGGAATCTCGGTAATAACAATTTGTTGCTTACCACCTTTTATCGTTTCAATTTCCGTTTTGGAACGAACGACAATTTTCCCTTTTCCTGTTTCGTATGCTTTTTTTATGCCTTCTACACCTTGAATTATCCCACCTGTTGGGAAATCGGGACCTTTAATAACAGTCATTAACTCATCCACAGTTGCAGCAGGATTTTCAATTCTCATCAGTACAGCATCAAGAGCTTCATGTAGTGCATGTGGGGGAATATCTGTCGCATAACCAGCCGATATACCTGTAGATCCATTTACGATTAAATTTGGGAACCTAGCTGGTAATACTACCGGTTCTGAATCAGAATCATCGAAGTTTGGAATATAGTCAACTGTGTTTTTATTGATATCGCGTAGTAGTTCATGAGAAATAGCTGACAGTCTAGCTTCCGTATAACGCATCGCAGCCGGTGGATCTCCATCTACAGAACCATTATTACCATGCATCTCTACTGTCATATGGCGCAGCTTCCAGTCTTGACTCATACGAACCATTGCTTCATAAACGGAACTATCACCATGTGGATGATAGTTCCCAATTACATTCCCAACTGTTTTAGCCGATTTTCGGAATGGTTTATCATTTGTATTACCTTCTTGGAACATCGCAAATAGAATGCGGCGTTGAACGGGTTTAAGACCATCTCTGGCATCAGGTAGTGCACGATCTTGAATGATGTATTTGCTATAACGACCAAACCGATCACCGATCACCTCTTCTAATGGCAAATTTTGATAACGTTCGGTTTGTGTCATGCTAATTCATCCTCCGTGTGTATTCTGTCATTTTCTAATATATTTGAATCATCTTCTAAGCTGAAGTTGACATTAGCTTCAATCCATTTACGGCGCGGTTCTACTTTGTCTCCCATAAGAGTGGTCACATGTCTTTCTGCACGTGCACCATCTTCAATTGTCACTCGAATAAGTGTTCTAGTATCAGGATTCATCGTAGTGTCCCATAATTGGTCAGCGTTCATCTCCCCAAGACCTTTATAACGTTGAAGTATGTAGCCTTTTCCAATCCGTCCGGAAGCGGCTTCTAATTCTTTTTCTGTCCATGCATATTCAGAAACTTCTTTTTTACCTACACCTTTATAAATTTTATAAAGTGGAGGTAGGGCAATATATATATTGCCATTTTCAATTAACGGTTTCATATAGCGGTAGAAGAATGTTAGTAAAAGTACTTGGATATGTGCACCATCGGTATCAGCATCTGTCATAATGACGATTTTGTCGTATGCGATATCTTCAATTTGGAATTCTGCTCCTACGCCACCACCAATGGCATGAATGATTGTAGCAATCTCAACATTTTTCATAATATCAGCCAAGTTTGCTTTTTCTGTATTTATAACTTTACCACGCAGGGGAAGAATGGCTTGGAATGTACGATCTCGACCTTGTTTTGCAGATCCTCCAGCAGAGTCTCCCTCTACTAAATAAAGTTCATTTTTCGCAGCGTTTCTTGATTGGGCAGGTGTTAACTTACCAGATAATAATTCAGAAGGCTTCCGTTTTTTACCGTTACGAGCATCTTCTCGGGCCTTTCTAGCAGCTTCTCGGGCTTGCTGCGCACGAACTGCTTTTCGTATTAGCGAAGAGGCTAACTCTGAATTTTCTTCTAAGATATATTGTAATTTCTCGGAAATTACGGAATCTACAGCACTTCTAGCTTCACTAGTACCAAGTTTTCCTTTTGTCTGTCCTTCGAATTGTAGTATATTCTCTGGAATACGAATAGATATGATAGCAGATATACCTTCTCGAATATCAGAGCCTTCTAGGTTTTTCGCTTTTTCTTTTAATAGGTTAGTTTTACGAGCATATTCATTAAAAACTCTAGTTAAAGCAGCTTTTGCTCCTGTTTCATGCGTTCCACCATCACGAGTACGAACATTATTTACAAATGATAAAATGGTTTCCGAATATCCATCATTGAACTGAAAGGCAAATTCTACTTCAATTTCATCTTGTATGCCCTCCATGTAAAATACAGGGTGCAAGACATCTTTTTCTTCGTTCAAATAGGAAACGAAAGCTTCTATACCCGTTTCATAAAAGAATACGTCATGTGCTTCTGTGCGCTCATCTATTAATTCGATTTTTAATCCTTTTAATAGAAAAGCAGATTCCCTTAATCTTTCACATAATGTTTCGTAATTGTATTTGGACGCAGAAAATATCGTGTCATCTGGTAAGAAACGAACAGATGTCCCAGTTTCTTTCGTTGTTCCAACTTGTTTTAGTGACTGAACAACTTTACCGCCATTTTCAAATCGTTGATGGAACTTTTTACCCTCTCGATGTATTTCTACATCTACGTAAGTAGAAAGTGCATTTACAACTGAAGCCCCTACACCATGGAGTCCACCACTTGTTTTATATCCACCTTGCCCGAATTTCCCACCGGCATGTAAAACAGTAAAAATTACTTCTGCGGTCGGTATACCTGTTTTATGTGTACCAGTAGGCATTCCGCGGCCAAAATCACGTACTGTAATACTTTGATCTTCATGAATTGTTACGATGATATGATTCCCAAAACCGGCAAGGCTTTCATCTACTGCATTATCTACGATCTCATATACTAAATGATGCAATCCTCTTGCATCTGTAGAACCAATATACATACCCGGTCTTTTACGAACGGCTTCTAAGCCTTCTAAGACCTGAATATCATCATCACTATAGCTATTTACTGTTCCAACTTTACTCAAATACGTTCCCTCCAAAACAAAACATCTGTTCTTTATTCTTTCTTAAGCGTACAAATGGATATTCATTATGTCAATTTTTTCAGTAGTTAATATCAGAATTTAATTGTAAGGAAAGATTAATTAGAATGCAAACTCCCTTTTAATGCATTCTATATTTCTTTACACTATTCCTTCTTGACTAATAGAGATTAAGGAATAAAAAACTGGAGTAACGCATTGGCTACTCCATCTACTCTACTTTTGATAAAGTGAAACTTCCAGTGGGGCTCTACATCCCCTATTTATAAAGAAATTGAACTCAGACCCTAATGCCGCATCGTGCGGCAACTCTTGGGTGATTAACATCCTGTTGACCACCAAACGGGAATTTACAGCCTCTTAAACTGAGATTAGTTCGGCTACCAATGATTATAACCTAATAATACTAATTTATTTGGTTTTATGTATGTTTCGTTCTTTTACCCCGCATTAACGGGCAGTATGCTCCTACTTCAAGGCTTGACCCAAGTGACAAAGCATTAGTGGGAGTTAACTGCCACTATAAGCCCGACTTGTTCGAGCCAACAGAATGTTGGACACTCAGGCTTTGCCGCACGATGCGGCGTAATTTGCCTGAGTTCATTTTTCAATGAGTGGGATGAAGAGAATGCCCACTCATTGAAGTTTCACTTTATCTCTTCAATTGTATCATGACTTAATAAAAGATTTGAAAAACCTTTCCATCTAGGGCATTGAATACTTACAAATGTACATGGTACACTTAAAATTGTTAAAGATAATATTAGATTTATATTAAAGGGGTATTCTATGATCATAATTCTTTTACTCTTACTCGCTTATCTTATTGGTTCCCTTCCATCCGGACTATGGGTTGGCAAACTATTTTATAATATAGATATACGAGAGCATGGTAGTGGTAACTTAGGTGGGACAAACACATTTAGAACACTCGGGAAAAAGGCTGGCTTAGTTGTCACAATAATGGATATTCTTAAAGGGACCGCTGCAACTCTTTTAGGTTCTTTGGCCATATTCGAATCAGCAAATATTCATCCGCTAATTTTAGGAATTATGGCAGTGGTCGGTCATATGTTCCCGATCTTTGCAAGATTTAAAGGTGGAAAGGCTGTAGCAACCTCAGGTGGTCTTTTACTAGGATATAATTGGCCGATTTTTGTTATCTTAATTATTGGATTTTTTATCGTCTTGAAATTGACGAAGATGGTGTCCCTAACATCTATGATTTTAGCGATTATTGCTATCATTTATAGTGTCATCTATTACTTTACTGTAGATAAGGATTGGCCTCTTATAATTATTTTGCTGCTACTGGCAGTATTTATATTTTATCGTCACCGAGCAAATATTAAACGCATTAAAGCTGGTACCGAACCAAAAGTAACTTGGATATAATCTAATGAAAGTATGGTGGTACGTATGAAAATAATTATTTCATCCGATGCATTGAATTGGTTTCATAAGGAAATGGAAGCAGTAAAAGGTGATACAATTCGTTTTTTTGCCCGTTATGGCGGGTCGAGCCCTCTACATGAAGGCTTTTCCTTAGGAGTTACAAAGGACACACCCTTTGAGCCTACTGTGACCTATAAAAAAGACGATATCCTATTTTTTATAGAAGAAACAGATGAATGGTATTTTGATGGACATGATCTGTACGTAGAACTGGATTCCACTAGAGACGAATTATCTTATGCATATAAAAAAGCGTAAGTGTCATTTAAAGCAAAAAACTATTTCTATTCTTTTCGGTAGACTTCCAACAGACTTAAAGCTATAAAATTACCGCTTGATTTTTTAGAGAGGGTGGTCGTGACTAATGTTCACGATCCCCCTCTCTTTTCTCGGTAATCTTGCTGCATTTACCTAAGCGTCGCCCTCCTACACCTTTTGGAAATAGGTTAGTGCGTTTTTGGATAATTAGAGAAGTGATTCTTTCCTACTCATATATTTGCGCCCGAAGAAGTAATTTCGGTTGCCCCCTTCCCTCCTTATTTGGTAAACAATAACTACTTCTCTGTATTTCCACTACATAAAGTAAATCTAGATTTTCAATACTTCATCCAATAATAATGCGCGAAATTTGAGCAGAAATACTAAAAAATCGCTCCCCTAATTCAACAGCATAGACGGAATGGTTTATACTACTTTAACTTTTACAATTTTTTTTATAACAACAAAAAGCTTTGTAAAATCTTATAATTGAGTACAACTCTCTTTAATGATTGAAGTCTAAGGCGGCGACTCCAGAGGAAATAGCTGAAAGCCCTACAAGAACATTTACAAGGAACAAAGGCTAAAAGCGCCACAAACGATCGCAACATCTTCGTGACCAACATCCTTTTGGACCGAGGAGATTGAAGCTGTGCCCACAGAAAGCGTCCACCTTAAACTAAACTAGGCTTTAAAAGTATGTTTTTTTTGATCAGCCAAGTATTCTCTTAGTATGTCAATGAACGTTTTTAATGCTTTTGTTTGATAGGTGGTATGGGTTAGGATGGAGAAGTTTCGTTTAAAGGGCAGTCCTTTTACGTTAATAATTCCTATGTAGCCGTTCCTGAGCTCCTTTTTGATTGCCCAGCTAGATAACAAACTTATACCCAGCCCTGCTTCAACCGATTCCTTTATCAGCTGCGTACTGCCGAATTCCATAATTTTCTTTGGGGTGAAATCATACATCCGAAATAAATTATCAGCAGCCTCCCTTGTCCCGGAACCCTCTTCCCTTAGGATCCATGTTTCTTCCTCCAAATCTGATATTCTTATTTCCCCTTTTTTAATCAGAAGACGTGGTGCAGCAACAATAACCATCCTATCTGTGGAAACTACTTCAGCATTTAGAATTTCTTGTTTGTAAAATCCTTCTATGATGCCGATATCCAATTGATGTGATTTTACAAGTTCAATGATTTTCTTTGTATTTTGTATGCTAATGGATGGATTAATAAGGGGGTGTTTCTCCTGCATTTTGGAAATAATATGAGGAAGGATATACTCACCAAACGTATAGCTCGCACCAATCGTAATCGGTCCACTTGCTTTATTTGTTAGGTCATCTACTAATGTCTGCATTTTTGTATGAAGAGCAATGATTTCTTTTGCATGGTGGTAGACAATCTCCCCAGCCTTATTAAGACGCACATATTTATTACTCCGTTCCAGCAGCCTTGTGCCAATAGATTCCTCTAAGGTTCTGATATATTGGCTAACTGCTGGCTGGGTCATATGCAGTTCCCCTGCTGCTTTAGAAAAGTTTTCTTTTTCCACAACTTTTACAAACACTTCTAAATGTTGTTCCATTATTTTCTCCCCTTTTTGAAATTTAGCGCTTGTATAACCATTTAGTTATCATCTACATTATATATCTTTATTTTCCTGATGCACGAACTGCGAGTATGCTAAATGTAGAAAGTGAACTGAGGTGAAGGAATGGAAGATCAAAATGCAAATGTATTATCTTTAAATGAACATGAAGGACAGCAGCAACAAAAGCCTAAACAAAAGCCTTCCGCTGGTTTATGGCTTGGAGGTATTACCTTTACCATTGCAATTGCCGCAATCGGTTTCTTATTAGCGAAAGTGCCAGGCTTTGATCGTGTCGGACCTCTTGCCTGTGCGATCGTGATTGCGGTCATTTATCGACACTTTTTTAATTACCCAGAAAAGATCCGTGCGGGAATCCAATTTTCCACCAAACGTTTTTTACGGTTTGCGATAATTTTATACGGACTGAAGTTAAATATTGACGTTGTGCTTCATCAAGGACTGGGGCTGCTAGCACGAGATATAGTTGTCATTGCCTTTGCAATTCTATTGACAGTATGGATCGGAAAATTGCTAAAAGCAGAATCCTCCCTCGTACTAATGCTAGGTATTGGTACTGGTGTATGCGGGGCAGCTGCGATTGCAGCTGTGTCACCGATTATTAAAGCGAAAGATGAGGATACAGCTATTGGAGTAGGGATTATTGCGCTCGTTGGGACCATTTTTTCAGTTGGTTATACCATCTTACGCCCTATTCTTCCTTTATCTTCGATTGATTATGGGATTTGGAGTGGAATCAGCCTTCATGAAATAGCTCATGTTGCATTAGCCGGGGCCCCAGCAGGTCCAGATGGTCTTGCAATCGCATTGCTAGCAAAATTAGGTCGGGTGCTGCTGCTTGTTCCGTTATGCTTTATTCTTATGTATTGGGTAAAAAGACGAAGTTCCGGGAATACCGGGGATACAAAAATTGAGTTCCCTTGGTTTCTAATTGGCTTTATTGTAATGAGTTTGTTTGGAAGCTATGTTCTTGGTCATTCGATTCCGGTTTCGAACAAAGTCATGGAAGTGATTGCAATGGCAACAACATTTATTATGACATCCGCGATGGTTGGCCTTGGCTTAAATGTAAGCTTGCGTGATCTAAAGACCAAGGCAGCGCGACCGCTGATTGCAATGTTGATTACCTCGGTCCTCCTGTCCATTCTTGCCTATTTTATTGCTTAGAAGCTTTAAAGTTTGATAGATTTGAAGATGAAATTATGAAACGCGCAAAAAATAACAATGAAAGGTACCAAGTTCTAAAACAATTCAAAATTGTGTTAGAACCTGGCACCCTAAATTTAAAGCTAAAAGACCGTATTCTGCCACGGCTTTAATTTTCTCTTGTTCTTTAAGATCTATGGAGTACCTGCATCTGCTCCAATAACATGTACCACTTGTATTATTTTATATCTAGATTTTTTGCTTGTGTCAATGTGATCCCCCATGTTTGGTTGAAAATAATTGGTATTTATTTCTTATTGTATGACTTTCTTAGACATTTACGAAGAACTTAGTAGAATATAAAAACAGCCTGTGATTTTTACATATCACAGGCTGTTTTTATGAATTTTAACGATTAAATGGTTTTTTAAATCTGTCTAGCTGCTCCTTTAACCCTTCTTTTTCCATAATATCTAATTCGTATTTGCCGAACAAATCAAAATGGGGATATGCTTCCTTATAGTCAATCCATTCTGCTTGTAAGCCATGTTGCTGACCCCAATTGATTAACTTTTGTACATCATTGCAGCCAACTTTAGTCACCGTGTTACAGCCAGGAAAACGTTCATCAATCCAATAATGAGTTAAAAATGCTATTTTCCCATTCTGTACATCCTGTTTCCATACATTCAACTCATGCCGTTTAATACCAAATGCCATTAACCATTCACCTTGGCTATTTCTACATATTTTGCATCCCAGGCCTCATGAATTTTTTTGAGCGATACTGGACGGAAGTTATCTTTCTTTACTACCACATGCTCAGATGTAGCAGTACAGGCAACTGTGCCATCATCATGGACAATTTCGTAACCGTATGTTGTTCGTAGCTTACTGTGTTTTTCGATCCATGTTCTAATTATAACTGTTTCCCCGTATTTTACTGGAGTTCTATAATTTACGTTCACATTCGTTACTGGTGATAGGTATCCGTCTTGCTCCAGACCTGCATAGGAGAATCCTAAGTCTTTAATGAGCTGGGTTCGACCTATTTCTAACCAAATGACATAGTTTGCGTGGTATACTACACCCATTTGATCTGTTTCGGCATAACGTACTTCAATTTCTTTTTCACTTAAAAACATTTATGGTCACCTCAGAGCCTATTATACTAAATAGCAAATAAAAATACTGTATAGGAACACTTTTCAATTATGTCTCATCACTTCTTAATATGATCCCTTTTTAATATCTTCTAGTATTTTAGGTAAATTATTAATTGGTAATAAGTCATCTTCATGATCATACTTTTTAAATTCGATTTCAGTAATTTCAGTACCGAGCACATATTCCCCAATAACTATCTCAAGCAAATCAAAAACTACAGCATAATAGTTATCATTTTTTTCATCAAAGCCTTTAATATATAGCGTTAGATAGAATGCACTATATTCCTGGTCATATGTATAGTTGAAGAAGACATCATCTCGAGTAATCTCTATATCATTGCTTGCCGTTCCATGTTCATCATCATTGCGTTGGTTAAATGCAATGATTGTAAATCGCTCCATTTCTGGAGCAGCCTCTACTAGACGAATTACATCTGGAAAGTTATTTCCGATGCCTGATCCACTAATAGTAAATTCCCTTTTTTCGTCGATCAATGGTTTCGGCATGGAAAACACTAGTTGGTTATTCACTTTGTTTATCAATATATATAAATCTCTAAATAGTCTTTCTATGTCCTCTTCGCGGAAATTATACAATTCTTTTTCATGATCTATAAAGTATTGCCAAAACTTCTCGATAGGATCTTTCTTTTTAAATAAATTCCCAAACATGGAATCTCCTCCTTATGTTCCTTTAAGTATAAACTAATTTCCGTCTTTGTTAACAAATTAAAAAAGACCGGTAAAATCATACCGATCCCCTCTTTGCTATACCTTTATTTGAGTCTTCCCTAGCCAATTCATATAATTTCTTTTTATCAATTTTTCCTACGTCCGTTCGGGGCAATTTATCTACAAAGATAATCTTTTTAGGAACTTTATAACCACCTAAATAATATTTACAATGTGATATTAGCTCATCCTCTGAAGATCGGTTATATGCAGTACTACAGATAAAAGCAGTAACACATTCTCCCCATTTTTTATCTGGGATTCCAATAACGGCTGCTTCTCGAACAATCGGGTGCAAAATGAGACATTGCTCCACTTCCTGTGGATAGACATTCTCCCCACCCGTAATAATCATTTCCTTCTTTCTACCGACAATATAGTAGTCACCATCTTTATCGAATCTTGCTAAGTCTCCGGATTTTAACCAACCATCTTGAAGGGTAAGCTCCGTCTCTTCCTCACTGTTCCAATAATGGGTGAATAGGTGTTTTCCCGTAATATAAAGCTCACCTACTTCATCTACTCTACACTCTCGCCCTTCCTTGTTGATGATTTTTACTTCATTGAACTGCATGCTCTTTCCAACCGAGCCTTTTTTGCTATAAGCAATTAATGGATCAATAAAAAAATTATTTGGACCTGCTTCAGTTAATCCATATCCTTCTTTAAATAGTATCCCTTTCTCCTGGAACTTATCATAAATAGAATGAGGACATGGTGCCCCTCCAGCTAAAAAAACTTTTACGGTTGGAAAAGTAGTAGTTTTTATATACTCCGTATCGAGCATGGCCTGATACATAGTTGGAACGAAAAGTGAAATTGTTGTGTTGTATGTATTTAACGCTTTCAAAGCATCTTCTGCTTGAAAACGACTACCTATGACGACCGTTCCACCTGCCATTAAAATAGGTATACAAAGTGCATTAATCCCCCCTGTGTGAAACATAGGCATATAATTTAAAGTACAATCAGTATCACTAAGTCCCCAGCTTATAATAGTATTCATCGCATTCCAATTGACTGCATTAAATGATAAAACTACGCCCTTTGGTTTACCTGTAGTTCCTCCTGTGTAAATAATCATCCAAGGATCCGCCGAGCTCCATTTGTGATTAGTAGAATGAATGGTTGAAATTTCTAATATGTTTGTGACTAATACTAATTCTATATCTAAAAATGCTTCACCAGCTTGCTGATGCTCCTCGTCGCAAATAATTAACACTGGCTTACAATCATCCAAAATGTACTGCAACTCTCTATTGCTTAAACGAAAATTCAAAGGTACATAAATGAGTCCAGTCATTCCACAAGCAAATAGAATGGCAAATAATTCAATCCTGTTTTGAGACAAAACTACGATGCGATCGCCTTTTTCATATTTATGTTGTTGGAAAAAATGAGTCCACATAGAAATCTGACTGATCAATTGCTCATAGTTCCAATGTATTCCTGTGCTACTATCAATCAGAGCAGTTTTAGCTGGTGTCAGCGCTGCACGTTTATATATCCATGCTTGTTCCGTATACATTTGGTACAGCCTCCTCCATCACATCATAATACCGCCATCTACTTGTAGTACATGACCATGCACATAACTAGATTCTTCCGATGCTAAAAATAAATAAGCATTTGCTATATCTCTTGGATCACCTAAACGCTGCAGTGAAACGACGGATTTCATTTGGCTGATAATCGTTTCCGGCATTTTCGCTACCATTGCAGTGCTTGTAAAACCTGGTGCAACCGCATTTACATTTATACCTTTTCTACCTAACTCTTTAGCCCATGTTTTGGTCATCCCTATTACAGCAGCTTTGGATGCGGCATAATTTGTTTGACCCACATTTCCATACACACCACTTACAGAGGACGTATTAATAATTTTCCCATGACCCTGCTTCACTAAATGTGGTACAACTGCCTGTGTACAATTAAAAACACCAGTGATATTTACATGAAGAACGCTTGAAAAATCATCCTCGGTCATTTTTGTCAGCATGGCATCCCTAGTAATACCAGCATTATTAACAAGAATATGAATCTGGCCAAAATTATCAATTGTTTGTTCTACAAGGGCATTTACACTTTCTCTATTCGCAACATCTACTTGAATAAATTTAACTTCATAGCCTTGTTTGTTTAGTTCTACTTCTTGCTCCGCTCCTGCCTCCGCATCATAATCTGCTAATACAACCTTTGCACCTTCTTCTGCAAAACGTTGTGCAGCAGCTAATCCTATTCCATTCGCTGCTCCTGTTATGATTGCTACTTTATCCTTCAATCTCATATGTTCATTCCCCTTTTATAAAAACGCTTCAATTTTCTCAGTTAGCTGTTCTAGATCATCTATTAGCGGTGAGTGACCACTATCAATTAATGGAATATACGTGGCATTTTCTCCTAAGTCTGCTACGATTTCTTGCGTCATCTCTTCTGAAACGACATAGTCTCTATCTCCTCTTAAAATAAGAACTGGTATAGTAATTTGCTTTGCTTGGTCTGTGCCTTCAGAAAGTCCGTTATTGGTTCCGCTAATGTTAAACGTGTTTAACGCATGATAGACATCTGCTAAATTTCGCTGGGTCAACATATCGTTTACATATTCCTCATATGCTGCAGCATCAGGTTGCTTATGTGAATAGATTGCTGCATTCCATACTTCTTTTAATCCTTCTTTATCGGCAGAATCATATAAACCTTGTATGACAAGTGTCTTTGATGGATTTGCTTCTATTTCTTCGATTGTTGCTAGTCTGCTATTTAGGTCCGGTGTTCCGTTGTCTTTTACACCGTAAAATGGATAGCCTCTTGTCGATGCAGATGCAAGCAATACCAGCTTTTCGCAGCGACCAGGATGGTCCACTACATATTGCATACTAATAGCGCCTCCAGTCGACCAGCCGATTAAATAGAATTTCTGTAAGTCTAAGGCATTCACGAACTCACTTAAATCATCCGCAAAATCTTTTATTCCATGAATTCGATTGTGATAGGTCGATTCCCCGAAGCCTCTTTGATCAATAGCGTATATCGTAAATCTTTTATCTAGTCTTTCTATCAGAACATCCCAATGCTTAGAAGATGTCATATTTCCGTGGACGAGTAAGATTGTTTCCTCTCCACCCGAACGAACACGATAAGCAATACTTTCTCCATTTGAAAGCTGAATCTTTGGTAAACTCATAAACATTCTCCTTTTATTTTCCCCATTTAATTACTACTGCTCCCCACGCATAGCCAATACCTGCACTTACTAGAACAACAATATCTCCATTTTTTAGTTTCTCCGCCTCTTGGGCAAGTTCTAAAGAGATAATTTGATCCATCTGGCCAATATGTCCGTAATCACTCAAATAAATAGATTGATCCGTCGTTAAACCCAATTCATTTAACACATAGTCATGTGCAGATTTTTTCATATGAAGGATTCCCAAATAATTGATATCCTTCTCGGAGTATCCACTTTTCATTAATGCATTTCTAATAACGAGTAAAAAGTTTTGCATCGATTTTTGTTCTAGTCTTGCTTTCATTCCTTCAGGGTCCATTACATCCAAACGATAAAGTCCCTGTTCTAAATGTAATGGGGTTAAAGGTTCCTTTGTTCCCCCCACCGGTACAAGTACGTCTTCGGAGAAGGATCCATCTGTAATTAAATCCGATTCTAAAATAGTATTTTCATATTGGTTTTTCTTTAAAATCATTGCCGCTCCACCAGCCCCTAGGTTAAACATGAATCTTGTTCGTTCGTTTGTATAATCTATCAAATCACTATTTCGATATCCTCCCGCTAAAAGTACTGTATTTATAGTTGGATCTGATTCCATTAAACTTTTTGCGACCTTCATAGCCATGATGGTAGTTCCACAGCGCAGTGCAACATCGAACCCCCATGCATGATAAGCGCCTAGCTCTTCTTGAATTTTAATAGCAGCTGTCCACAGCGGATATTCCTTATGCTCTTCACCAATGTAAATGATGAGATCAATTACTTTCGGATCTATATTTCCCTTTTGCAATGCTTTTTCTGCTGCTTTTATCGCCATGGCTACAGTGTGGTCTTCTGGGCCAGGAATTGGTTTTTGTGTTATCCCCATTTTGTTTTTAACTACAAAAAGAGGTAGACCCGATTGCTCCGCAATATCTTCTGCTGTCATCACATTTTCCGGAATATAAACACCTGAGCTCGCAATTCCAATGGTCATTTTGCTAACCCCTTTCTTTTAGGGGAAATAGCAATTTTTATAGGATTCTTTTTCTTCCAAAACAATTGTCTAACGGTACCAACAATGCCTCTAGGGAAGAAAATAACGGCTAATATATACACTATTCCAAAGAAAATAATCCAGCGTTCAAATATAGGATGCTCTTTTGCAAGCCCGGATAAATAATGTTGGGCTAACTCAATCACGCCTGCTCCAATAATTGGACCTATTAACGTACCTACTCCTCCGATGATTGTCATGAGAAGAGCATCTAAGGTGATATCCATCGTTAGGACACTCGTATTTACGAACCTCAACGACACTGCATAAAGGGATCCAGCTAAGCTAGCAATTACACCTGCAACAACAGACGCTATTACCTTATAGTGCAAAGTTTGAAAGCCTAATGATTTGGTGCGCTGTTCATTTTCCCTTACTGCTATTAATACTCTGCCTAATGGCGAATCTACAAATCTACGTAAGCAGAGGTACACTAACACTAAACAACCTAGTACGAGTAAATAATACATCATACGATCTTTAAAAATCTCTGGTGCTCGAAATGTAAATCCATCGTTACCAAACGTTAAGGTTCTCCATTTCTCTGCTAATACTAAAAACAATCCCGATACTGCCATTGTCAGCATAGCGAAGAAATGACTTTTCAATCTCAGTGTAAGTAAACCAACTAAAAAGCTAATAATTCCTGCAATACACATTCCAACTGCTATCGATAAAACAAACATTCCAACGGTTGGTTCGAAACGATCGAGCATAATTGCAGTAGCATAAGCGCCCATTCCGAAAAACATCGCATGACCGAAAGATACAATACCGGTATATCCAAGTAATATGTCATAGCTCATTGCTAGGATAGAAAAGATAAATATTTGAGTCAGTAATATTGTCCATGTACGTGAATCGGATACAAAAGGGAAAATGGCTAAAGCGACGACAATCACCAATAATATAATCTTATTAACTTGGAACGTTGACTTCATTTTGCATCATCCTTTCGCCGTGAACAAGCCTTGCGGACGGAATATTAATACGATTGCCATAAGCATCATATTGACCGCAAGCGATAAAGCTGGAACATAGTAAGCCATGAAACTACCAGCCAGCCCTACTAATATTGCAGCAAGAAGTGAGCCTGGAAAACTGCCCATTCCTCCAATAACGACAACGATGAAAGCGAGTATAGCAAATTCCATCCCCATCTCTGCATAAATTACTCCGGAATATGGAGCCATGAGTACTCCACTTAAAGCAGCTAGTGCAGCACCAGCCATAAATACATATAAAAATACTTGCTTAATATTAATACCAAGTGCCTGCACCATTTCTTTGTTCATAACCCCTGCACGAACGATTAAACCGATCTTTGTACGCTTTAAGATGAACTGAAAAATTCCAAACACGATAAATCCAATGATAATAATAAATAACCGATACTTGATAATGATTACATCGCCAATTTCCCAGCTTCCCGATAATAGGGGTGGTGTTTTAGCAGCAAGTTGATTTGGTCCAAAAACGACCTTTAGCATTTCTGATAACACGATCATAAAGCCAAGTGTGATTAGTATTTGTTGTACATGATTTCCATAAACCGGCTTAATAATTAGCTTTTCAGTTATAAAACCAAGAACAACGCCAGTTAATATTGCCCCAAGTATAGCAAGGGTAAAACTATCTGTTATACCGTAAAACCAAACGCCCGAAAATGCCCCCCAAGCAAATAAACCTCCATGAGCGAAATTCAATACATCCATCAAACCGAATATTAACGTTAGTCCAGCAGCTAAAAGAAATATTAACATTCCTGTTGCTAAACCATTAATTAATAAGTTGATTAGTAACTCCATTTAATAACCTCCTTAGCCGATTCCTAGGTACTTACGCTTGAGTTCTTCATTTTCAATCAGTTCCTGCATAAGCCCGGACTGCACAGTTTCTCCATCATCGATTAGTGTGTATGTATCACCAATTTTGCTAGCCATCATAAAATTTTGCTCCACGAGAATGATTGTTGTTTGTTTTTTCATTTCATTGATTGCTTCCATTACTTTTTCTATGACGACAGGTGCCAGACCTTTGGAGGGCTCATCGATTAATAGTAATTTACTTTCATTTACGAATGCTCTTGCCATCGATAGCATTTGCTTTTGACCTCCAGATAAATGGCCACCATCCTTTTTCCAATATTTCTTTAAATCTGGAAATAGCTCTAAGACATATTCTTGTCTCGCTAAAGCGGCATCATCTTCTTTTCTTATTGCTACTTTTATATTCTCTTCAACTGTTAATGCACCGAAAATTCCTTGATCTTCTGGTACATACCCAATACCGCTAGTGGCAATATGGTAAGTCGGCGTCTTTACAATAGATTTATGGTCAAATGTGATTTGACCCGAAGAGGCAGGAGTTAAACCCATAATCGTTTTTAATGTGGTTGTTTTCCCCGCACCATTTCGACCGAGCAACACACTGACCTCACCGGCTTTTGCCTCGAAGGAAACGCCTTGTAAAATGTGATATTGACCTATATGCGTATGCACATTCTCTACTTTAAGCAAGGTGCTCATCGTATAATCCTCCTAAATAAGCATGTTGAACGGTTTCATTGTTCATAATGTCAGTAGGTGTGCCGTCCGCAAGTAATCTACCATTGAACAAAACCATAATAGAATCAGACAAATCCATAATCATATCCATTTTATGTTCGATCAATAATATCGTTCTTTCACCCGTTTGTTTAATCTGTTTAATAACATCTAAAATAGCTGGCACTTCTTCTAATGACATCCCTGCAGTAGGTTCATCTAGTAGTAAAACCTCTGTGTCTAGTGCTAGTAGCATGGCAATCTCTAACTTTCGCTTTTCGCCATGAGAGAGTTGTGTGGCAAATGCATTTGCTTTGCTAGACAGTAGGACAATATCTAATAGCCTTTCTGCTTCTACGTGTAAATCTTTGTATGACGTAAAATGTCGAAAAAATTGATATCTAATTTTTTCTTTAGATTGAACTGCGAGGCGAACGTTTTCAATGACGGTTAGATTAGGAAAAACATTAGTTATTTGAAAAGAACGTCCAAGTCCTTTCCGAGTACGTGCAACTGAGGATTTTCCTGCCAGTGATTCCCCTCGAAAAAACACATCTCCGCTAGTCGGTTTCAGTTCCCCACTTATTAGATTAAAAAAGGTTGTCTTTCCTGCCCCATTTGGTCCGATTATGGATTTGAAATGTTTTTCTGGCATCTCAAAATTGACATTATCTACTGCAGTTTGCCCACCAAATTTTATCGTTAAATTTTCTGTACTCAATATTGGTTCCATCCTTTAAGCCCCTTTCCAAAATCACTCTCCATAGGATAGAGAATCGTTCTATCCTATGGAGAGTGAGCGACCCAAGATAAATAGGTCGTCACTTTTTTTTACTTATTATTTAATATTGGTGGCTCCGTTTCTTCAGGTGAAAGCTCTCTTATGAGAACGGGTACTGGATAATCCACACCATCTTGTTTTTCTAGCTTAATCGAATATAGTGTTTGCAATGCTTGGTGATCCTCTGGTCGGAAAGTCATTGTTCCTTTCGGTGTTTCAAATGACATTCCTTCCATGATCTTGATCAATTCATTGGCATCTGCATTTCCTTCTGATTTTTCTAGTGCCTCCACTATGGCAATTGCCGCTGTCATACCGCCAGGAGTAAATAGGTCAGGTACTGCCCCTTCAAAACGTTTTTTATGTTCTTCGACTAACCAGTCATTAATATCATTATCTGGTAGAGTGTGATAATAAACAGAGAATCCTTCCATACCTACAAGTGGCTCCATTATAGAAAGTGCTGGAATATCAGGAGCGCCAGTAGAAATTTTGATGCCATTCTCTTGTAGCTTCAAATCTGCTATTTGGTTCCAAGGTGAGTTAGCGCCTGCCCATACAACAAATAAGTAGTCGGGTTTTGCTTGAATGATTTTTTGTAGATTTGATGTAAAATCAGTCGCTGCTGGATCTGCAAATTCTTCCAAAACTATTTCAGCACCTAGTTCTTCAGCAGCGTTTTTAAATGCAGCAACTCCATCCCAACCAAACGAGTAATCTGGAGCAAATGTTGCTATTTTCACGCCAGGCTTAGCGATAGCTGCAGCACCTGCAACAGCATCCTGTGAAGAGTTTCGACCAGTTCTGAAAAGAAAAGGATTAAATTCGGAACCAGTGATGCTGTCAGCAACGGCAGGTTCGACAATCATAATTTTTTCGTATTCTTCTGCTAATGGGAGTACTGCTAACGTATCACCGGAGCTAGAAGATCCAACTAAGAAGTCAACCTCATCCTCTTCTAATAGTTTCGTAGCTTTTTGTACCGCGACTTCTGGCTTCGTTTCTGTATCTTCAAATACAACTTCTATTTTCTTGCCTGCTACCTCCATTGTTCCGTCAGTAGCATATTCTAGACCTAGTTCAAATCCATTTTTTGTTTGCTTTCCGTAAGATTCTAATGCCCCAGTTAATGAAGCAAGTACACCAATTTTGATCGTTCCACCTTCTTCAGTTACTTCTCCAGAAGTAGCGGTTGTTTCACCTTTTTCACCTTCAGCTTCTTTTGTCGTGCTTCCCTTATCACTGCAAGCAGCAGTAATCATCAGTAAAAACAAGAGAGTTAATAATAATTTCCACTTTCTAGCCATATACATCCCCCTCAACATTTTTTGTAAGCGCTATCATACTTCTGTTTCATCTTACAAAAGAGGAGTTACAAAAGAGTTACAAAACCCATTTACTCAGCAGAGTAAATGGGTTTTGCGACGAGCTGTACGCAGGAGCAAAGGTTTTTGCTTTATTTGCGACGAGCTTGCGCAGGAGCAAAATAAGAAAAACCAGGCAAAAGACATGCCAGGTCCTTTAAAGTCAAAACCTGTTTCTATCGTTTTCAAAGGGCTTTGGACAGACATTTTGCTATATTATTACCGTTTGATTTTTTTGAGATGCAGGTCGTGACTGACGTCACAACCTGCATCTCTTTTCTCGGTAATCTTATGGCGTTTGTCTGTCCGTCGCCCTCTTACAACTCTTAGAAACAGGTTAATGCGTTATTGGACAACTAGAGAAAAGATCCTTTCTAATTTAGAGAATAAGCTCTCGAAGATGCAATTTCGTTCGCTATTTCGCTTCTTTATTGGAAGAACACTTACTGCTTACTTCCTCGCTCATTGGAAAATCGCATTTCTAATTTGAAGGCGTTTACAAATAATTTGATCACTCTCTAAAATTTGACAAATCCTATCATCTAAGCGATAAGTTAGAGTAAAACTTATCGTGGAGTACTACAAACTGATTGATTGTAGGGAAAGGTGGCGACTCCGGCAGGATCAGTGAGACAGATGAAACATCACAGGCGAACGCGCAAGCGTCGGTGATGTTCATCGCTCACCCTGCGGAGGCCAACAAGATGTTGGTCACGAAGGCGTTGCCACACGAGGTGGCGTTCTTAGCCTTTGTTCCTTTGTCTCCATCTGAAACGGAAATCAGTAGGATTATTTATTCTATATTGCATCTTGAACCCAGTATTACAGGACATTTTTAAATACTTTTTTATCTTTTAAAAAGCAAAAAAACTCTCTGCTTTCATTCATAACCAGTAATCATTTCATACATCTGAATGGTTGTAGGCATTGGTTCTATATTTAGCTCCTTCTCCAGTACATGCACGCAGCGATCATACCATTTAACGGATTGGCTTCTGTTTTGAAGCTGATAATAGGCAAACATTAATAGGCGGTAAGCTTCCTCCCAGGTAGAATCGTATATTAATAGTTTTTCTGCCCAATAAATCGTTTTCTCGAATTCTTTTAATCTAGTATAGGTTTGGGAGAGTCTTTCTAAAACTTGTATAAATAGCTGCTGTGCCTTTGCCCGTTCCGATGAAATCCATTCTATCGTGATTCTGTCTTCAAATAATTCTCCTCTATATAAATGGACTGCTTTTAGCAAAAGTTCCTTTGATAAGTGAGGAGATATTTCCTCAATTCCATTCTGAGCAAAATGGTTAAAATCTAGCACATCACTCCCTACGTACGCATTTGGATTTAACCGATACATCGACTGCTTGCGCAATATAAAGTAGGATTCCTCACGTGCTTGCCTATTTGGTTCAAGTACCTTTAATAAGGAATTCAAAGTAACCTTAAAATCTCGGTCTAGCTTCTTAGTGTCACTTTCTCCCCAAAGCATTTGTATCAATTCTTCTTTTGGTACATAACGATGGCTTTGCAAGTAGAGGTATGCAAACAGTTCCTTCGATTTATCTCGTTGCCATTTTCGATCATTTACTTCATCAGTTCCCATATATAACGTGAAAGGCCCTAAAAGACGAACATAAAGAGTATAGCCAGGATAATTAGTTTTAGTTGAAATATTTAACTTATCTATGATTTGCCCGACATACTTATTATCGTGATGAATCGTATATACCTTTTGCAAAATAGGATAGTTTGTTTGAAGATCAATTGGGCCAAAAACAGTTCGATTTTGTAAAAAGAAGAAATAATTATGCATTCCACATAATTCCATAAAACACTTAGCATGCTCACTAAAGGAAGCTTCATCATTAAACTCATTATAAATACGCATTAACCAATAATGCGAGATCACTTCTCCATATACATCCTCACAATTGGTGAATAATTCATTTGACTGTCTAATATGCTCCACAGCTTCTATATACTCACCATTTTCCAAATAGACGATACCAAGACCCAATAATATATAAGCAGACAGCCAGTAGTCATTTACTTTTTTTGTCTCACGTAAACCTTTTTCTCCATAGTCAATTGCTTCTCGAAAAAAACCTTGCCGTGATTTTAAAATGGAAAGTCCCATATACGGTTCTGCTTTTGCTCTAGCTACATTCAAATCATCCATTTTTTGAATCGCTTTCAAATAATATACTTCTGGAGTTTCTAGATCAAAGGGATTAGTTAGTAATTCAGAATGCCCAAGCCGGATTAAACCAACTGCTTCCACAAATCCAGACTTTTCCCGAATACCTGTTTCGATTCCTTTATTGGCAGATACTTTCGCTCTTTCAACCTTCCCCGAAAGTGAATAAATAAAGGATAATAACACATCCGTTTCACGATGAGAATCCGGCAAGCTATCTTCGTCCCTTGTCCTACTTTCTAGTAATTGTTGAGCTTCGATCAACCTACCAGTCCTTAATAAGATCCTCGCATCTAAATTTCCTTCGGTTAATATAGCAGGATCTAGTTTCTCTTTTTCTATCCAAGTTTTTGCATCGTTCGCTTTTCCTACATTAACTAAATTCTCCGCCATCAAGCGCTGCAAAAAAACTTTTTCTAAAGAAGAGATGTCTTTTCCCTTTTCAGCCCATTCGATTGCTTCTTTTAAGAAGGGTTGTGCCAAAGCTGGTTGAATTGTATCAAGGTATATATGTGCAAGTCCTGCATTTGCTCTACTAATATATAAAATATTTTCTTTTTGAAAGGCTTTCTCTAAAGCGGCCTCATAGGAGAGTCTTGCCTTTTCATAAAAGGCTCTGTACCGATGACATTCGCCCTCATAATAATACAGTTCATAAAAGTGATCTCGAATAGCCTTCGATAAATGGTCACCTAATAGATCCAGTAACCAATCGAATTGTCCTCCCTTGATCATTTTTGGTGCAAAGATAGTTAGTAGCTCAGCTAAAAAGCTTTCATCATTTGCTTTTACCGCATGGTGAACTGCCTGAACGATGTTTCCCTTTACCTGAAAATAATTCGCAGCCTTCCGATGAGTTTCATAAAAGGCGTGAATATCCTTTTGTTTCGATTTCGTTTCTAAAAACTGTTGGAATAGTGAATGGAATCTAAATGTATTAGAATCGCCTAATGGCTGTATAAACGCATGACTACTAGCTAGTCGTACCATACTTTTTGCTTCTTCATCATTAAAAAAATCTTGAATATCATTTGCAGTAAATAACGGGAAGATACTAAAATTTAAAAGAGATTGCTGATCTTCTGTCGATAAAAGCAAAAACACTTCTTCTAGTAAATAGGAAAATAAGTCGTTCAAAGCTGGGTTTACTAGATGACTAATTTGCCTATTCGTCTCAGCTACTTGCATAGCTATCAATTGGATGGCGATTGCCCAACCTTCTGTAAGTCTCATGATTTCGGAAGCATCATCAATAGAGATACGTTTATCGAAATAGTCTTCAAAAAAGACGAGTATTTCTTCCTCTGTGAACATTAGATCACTCTCTGTTATTTCAACCAACTGCCCACTCAGTTTTAATTTTAATAAAATGGACCATTTAGGTTTTAGCCTTGTAGAAACTACTACATGGATATTGGGCGGAAGAAATTCTATTATTTTTTCCATTATATAATTGATATGAAATACATGATCCACAAGATGGAAATCATCTACCACTATGGATAATGACTCATCAATATTAGATAGTTCATTACTAAATAGAGAATACAATTGCTGAAGTTCTGCCTCTTTTGGATAAACTGAAATTAAGTCTTTATCTTTAAACCCTCTACCGAATGTTGGAACAGTTTTTTGTATACTTCTAATGAGATGACGAAGAAAAGGAAGTATACCATCATCTTCCTCCGTAATAGAGTACCAAGAATAAAGACCTCTGGAATCTGCAAAATATTGAGCTAGTGCAGAGCTTTTTCCATAACCTGCTCCACTATGTAATAAAGTTAGCTTCTTATGAGTATTCGCTTTTAGTTTCTTCAACAATGAGGACCTTCTCATATAAGTAGAAGACGGTACTGGCGCACTTAATTTGGATAAAATTATGGTAGGCTGATCCATCTTATACCTCCTATCGAATTACAATCAGACATTAGCCTAATCCTAACATAATAATATTTTGAATTAAATAACAATTCTTTCATTTCAATATTTTACGCAAAAAAAAAGAGACTAATTCCTAAAAAGGAATAGTCTCTTTAAAGTACTTCTTATGCTTCTAACATTTTGTTACGTAATACCATTTGAAGGATACCACCATGACGGTAGTAGTCTACTTCAACTTCTGAATCGAAACGAGCAAGTACGTTGAATACTTTTTCAGAACCGTCTTCAGCTTTAGCTGTTACTTGTAAAATATCACGAGGTTTTACACCTTCTGCGATATTTATGCTAATTTCTTCTTTACCAGTTAAGCCTAGTGTTTCAACGTTTTCACCTGGTAAGAAATTAAGTGGTAAAACACCCATCATTACTAGATTTGAACGATGTATACGCTCAAAGCTTTCTGTAATAACAGCTTTGATACCTAATAGGTTAGTTCCTTTAGCTGCCCAGTCACGAGAAGATCCCATACCATAATCTTTTCCACCAAGTACTACTAAGCCAGTATTCGCTTCTTGATATTTCATAGCTGCATCATAGATAGGCATAATTTCGCCTGTTGGCCAGTAAGTTGTATATCCACCCTCTGTACCAGGAGCTACTTGGTTACGGATACGGATGTTAGCGAATGTACCGCGCATCATTACTTCATGGTTACCACGGCGAGAACCGTATGAGTTAAAGTCACGGATTTCAACGCCATTCTCACGCAAGTATTTACCTGCAGGAGTATCTTTACCAATTGCACCAGCTGGTGAAATATGGTCTGTTGTAATCGAATCACCGAATTTAGCTACTACGCGCATTTTATCAAGTGATTGGATAGCACCAGGCTCTTTAGATAATCCTTGGAAGAATGGTGGGTTTTGAATGTAAGTTGACTTGTCATTAAATGAATATAAAGATTCAGTTGACGTTTCAATTGCATTCCATGCTTCGTTCTCATCGAATACACGTGCATATTCTTTTTGGAATAATTCACGAGTAACAACAGTTGAAAGCACTTCGTTTACTTCTTCCGTTGATGGCCAAATATCAGCAAAGTATACTTCGTTACCATCTTTGTCTTTACCGAATGAATCTTTTTCTAGATCAATATCTACAGTTCCAGCAAGTGCATAAGCTACTACCAATGGTGGTGAAGCTAAGTAGTTTGCTTTAACAAGTGGATGTACACGACCTTCAAAGTTACGGTTACCGGAAAGAACAGAAGTTACGAATAGATCTTCGTCAACAATTGCTTTTTCAATTTCAGGTAATAATGGACCTGAGTTACCGATACAAGTTGTACAACCGTAACCAACAGTATTGAATCCGATTTGATCCAAGTAAGTGTTTAAGCCAGAATCCTCTAAATAACCAGTTACTACTTTAGATCCTGGAGCTAGAGAAGTTTTAACGTAAGCAGGAACTGTAAGTCCTTTTTCTACCGCTTTTTTAGCAACTAAACCAGCAGCTAACATTACATAAGGGTTAGATGTATTTGTACAAGAAGTGATAGCAGCAATAGCTACAGCACCTGTTGGAATTTCTACATCACCTTCTGCAAATTTAGCAGTTGCTGTTTTGTCAAATTCTTTTTCAGATAGACCGAAACCTTGTGTACCTTGTGGAGCTACAACTGCTTCACGGTAACGAGCTTTCATATCTGTAAGTGGAATTAAATCCTGTGGACGTTTCGGTCCAGAAAGGTTTGCTGCGATATCTCCAAGATTGATCTCTACAACGTCTGTATAAACAGGTTCTAGAGTTGGATCAAAGAACATATCATTAGCTTTTAAGTAAGCTTCTACGACAGCAATATGCTCTTCGTCACGTCCAGTTAGACGTAAATAGTTGATAGATTCTTCATCGATTGCAAAATAACCACATGTAGCACCATACTCAGGAGCCATGTTCGCAATTGTCGCACGGTCAGCTAATGGTAATTTAGATACACCAGGTCCGAAGAACTCAACAAATTTACCAACAACACCTTGTTGGCGTAATACTTGAGTAACTTTTAGCGCTAAGTCAGTTGCAGTTGTTCCGTTTGGAAGATCCCCAACTAATTTAACTCCGATTACTTCTGGAATTGGGAAGTATGAAGGTTGACCAAGCATTCCAGCCTCTGCCTCAATACCACCTACACCCCATCCAAGTACTCCAAGACCATTGATCATTGTTGTATGAGAGTCAGTACCTACTACTGAATCTGGGAAAGTTTCTAATGTGCCATCAGTACCTTCGTTCACATGGACGATAGGTGCTAAGTACTCTAAGTTAACTTGGTGAACGATACCAGTTGCTGGAGGAACAGCACGGAAATTGTCATATGAAGTTTGAGCCCATTTTAAGAAGTTGTAACGTTCAGCATTACGCTCAAATTCAAGGTCCATATTAGCTTGTAAAGCTGATGCAGTACCATATTTGTCTACTTGTACTGAGTGGTCAATTACAAGGTCAACTGGAATTGCAGGATTGATTTTGTCTGGGTTACCACCCATTTCATTCATCGCTGAACGAAGTGATGCTAAATCTACAACTACTGGTACTCCTGTGAAATCTTGAAGTACAACGCGAGAAGGCTTAAATGGCACTTCTGCTTCAGTATTAGCGTCCTTACCCCATTTTGCTAATTGGTTTACATGATCTTCTTTGATAACATAGCCATCGTATTGACGTAAAACGGATTCTAATAATACTTTAATTGAATAAGGAAGGCGTGAAACTTTTGCGATGCCGGCTTCTTCTAATGCTGCTAAACGATAGTAGTTATACTCTTTACCATTTAGAGAAAACGAAGTTCGGCTATTGTGTAAATTACTTTTTGCCATTTGTATTCCTCCTAAGATCTATTGAAAAGTGTCTATCTAGGACTTTTCTCCACTACTAATCATACTTGAATATACTTGATAAGTAAATTAGATTAAAATTATTATAAGTCATAATTATTGTTAATGACCTTTTATTTTTTCGATTGTCTTTTCTAATTGCTTTGCATGTCTCTTTTCGTGTAATCCCGTAAATGCAAACCATTGTATGAGAGGTACCTGTCCAAAAATAGGATGCTTTAATGATTTTTCTTTTAGTATAGAAGGATTGCTTGATTTATAGATAGTTAGTAGTTCCATTCTTGCTTGATGCAGCTGTGCTTTCATTTCTTCCGTTCTTTTATATTCACTGGACGGTACAGTATGAGACGGAGCCTTTACTTTTACTATTCGTAAAGTAGATATCTGTATTGGTTTTTTCTTTGCCCTAGGACTTGTTGGGTTAGCGAGCTCTTTTTTTATGCCTTTAATAATTGTCAGTTCCATTTTCACTAAATGATCTATAATTTCTTTAGGAGACCAAGACACATCATCTGGTTTTTCGTTAAATTGTTCGTTTGTTAGGGAATCAATTTGTTGAAATAAGTTCTTTCTTATTTCGTTATTTTTTTCTATAAACATATATAAATCCTCCACTCCTTACGTTGTACTTCCTTTATACCCATTTTAAACGATATACAAGCTAATATGTTCTGTTATTTTCTTTTCTCTCCAAATATGCGACAATATATTACTGGAAAGGAAGTTTAACTAATGATAGAAATGAAAACGATGAATCCAATAAACGATCCGTGGGAAGCATACCGAGACATGGAGCAATTTGGAAAGCTAACCTTAAGCAATATCGAATTTACAACAACTACTTTATGTAATATGCGCTGTGCGCATTGTGCAGTAGGATATACATTACAAACGAAAGATCCTGATGCAATTCCAATAGAACTAATCCTCCAACGTTTAGAAGAGATTCCTCACTTAAAAACTATTAGTATTACGGGTGGAGAACCTATGCTATCCAAAAAATCCATTACTAATTACGTTCTCCCCTTGTTAAAGTATGCCCATAATAGAGGCGTTCGTACACAGATGAATTCCAACCTAACATTAGAGCCTGAACGTTACTTACTGATTGCTCCTTATTTAGATGTTTTACATATTTCCCACAACTGGGGAACGGTAGATGAATTTGTCGAAACTGGATTTGCTATGATGGAGCGAAAACCTACATATGAACAGCGAGCTAGCTTATTCCAACGAATGATAGATAATAGCCGTATGCTTTCTGAAGCTGGTGTAATGGTTTCAGCTGAAACGATGTTGAACAAAAAAACACTCCCCTATTTAGAGCATATTCATAGGCAAATAGTGGATGAGATGAAATGTGCTCGCCATGAAATTCACCCTATGTACCCTTCCGATTTTGCTAGCGCATTAACGACACTAACATTGGAAGAAACACATGAAGCAATTGAACAAATACTAGATTTTCGGGATGACAATGTATGGATGTTATTTGGAACATTACCCTTTTATCCATGCAGTCAAAATGACAAAAGCATTCAATTATTAGAGCGACTACGTCAAACAAAAAATGTGTCTACAAGAAATGATCCTGATGGTCGTTCACGACTGAATGTTAACATATTTACTGGCGAGGTTATTGTCACTGATTTTGGGGATGCGCCTGCTCTAGGCAATATACAAACAGATACACTTCCAACCATTTTTGATAAGTGGTTAGATACTCCGCTTTCGAAATCACTTAATTGCCATTGTCCAGCAGTTAAATGCTTAGGACCAAATATTTTAGTAAAAAATATGTATTATAAAGCTGATCAGTTTGTTAGTGGATCTGTAAAATAAGAAAAAGAGGCTAGGACAGAACTCACCTCAAAATTAAAAGCAGTTCAAATTTTACGATGAGTAAAATTTGAACTGCTTTATTTTTATGTCTACTTGTAGCCGTTGTTCTCCGTTACGGAGGACGCTTTCCACGGGCGTGGCCTGAGCCTGTAGTCTCAGGCGTCACGCTATTCCCGTAGGAGTCGCCCCTCCATTTCAATCAATTTTATTAAATACCCATTATTTAGTAAAAGTTTCTCCTTATCCAATAAAATTTCTACTTCTGTCCCAGCCTCTATTAATACATAAAATTTATTATAGCTACAGTATAAAGGGCAGCTGCAAACTGCCCTTTAAACAAATATTAATGAACGAAGAAAAAGTCAATTGTTAAATTTAGAATAATTATTGTATGGAGAATTGCTAAAAATACTCCTTGCTTATTTAGCCTTTTGTTATTACGAATATCCATGTTCTCCACTCCCTTTTTTCAATATTATAATACAATTAACCTAAAAATACAAAATATTTAGAATAAATTAATTATAATATTTTGCTAGATATTTTGCAGTTTTACTTCATACTAAAAATAAGTAAAGAGGAGGCGATACATTCGTGAAAAAGGTGTTATTAGTTATTGACTATACAGTAGACTTTGTTTCAGATGAAGGTGCATTGACTTGTGGTAAACCTGGTCAAGAAATTGAAAATACGATCGTTTCGTTAACAAAAAAATTCCTCGAGGAAAATGAGCTCGTTGTCCTACCTGTGGATTTACATGAAAGAAATGACTTGTTTCATCCGGAAACCAAACTTTTCCCCGCGCACAACATAAGAGGAACAAAAGGAAGAGAATTGTATGGTAAGCTAAATAAGCTTTACGAAGACAATAAGGAAAAAATCATTTGGCTAGATAAGACGCGTTACAGCTCTTTTGCCGGAACGAACTTACAGCAATTACTTAGCGAGCGAAAAGTGGAGGAAATTCATTTAGTTGGAGTATGTACAGATATTTGTATTCTCCACACTGCGGTAGATGCTTACAACTTGGGTTATGAAATTGTTGTATATAAAGATGCCGTGGCAAGCTTCAATTCTGCCGGTCACGAATGGGCTTTAGGCCATTTTACCAGTTCCTTAGGTGCAAAAGTTATAAAAAATAATTGACATAGGTTTATTAATACTTATGAATGGATATATAAAGAGTGTGAAGCAATAATTCATTCATAAGGAGATGGAAATAATGGGATTCATTTTGTATTTAATAATAGGTGGTATAATCGGTTGGCTAGCAGGTCTTATTTTAGGTAAAGACATACCAGGAGGAATTATTGGTAATATTATCGCTGGTATTATCGGTGCATGGATCGGTGGATTAATATTCCCTGACATGGGACCAGTTATTTGGGATATGGCAATTATTCCAGCATTGATCGGTGCGATTATTTTAGTACTTGTACTGAGCTTTATCTTAAAAGCTATGCGTAAAGCTTAATACTCCAAAAAAGAGGAAGTACTCATTATGAGTACTTCCTTTTTTAAAGATTAAGAAAGTATTAAAAACTTAGCGTAAACACTGCGTTCACGGGTTTTGATGGTATGAATAATCCTATGATTTCAGTTTCAGATGGACTCGGCGATAATATTGCAACACGTCTGTCCAAAGCCCTTCGAAAACAATAGAAACAGGTTTTGACTGTGAAGGACATGGTGTTCTTTTACCCGGTTTTACTTATTTTTTGGGCGCATATGCTGCTTGAATTTCTTTTAACTGATTTTCATACAAATGATAAAAATGAAGAACGTCCTTCACATATTTCTCGCTATGATTATAATTGAAAATAGCTTTTTCAATCTCACCATCAGCAGCACCGCTTGCTGCGAGATAATTGGCTGCACTAAATACTGCATCCTCTAAATCGTACGGATCAGCTTTACCATCATTATTAGCATCTACCCCATACCCACCATATTTTTCAATAATAGCTGGATTAACCTTATCCTTTTCAGGAATTTCTCCTTTGCCCAATCCCCCACAGCTTGGGTGTGACCAACCAACAAAAGTACAGGGCATAAATTGCAAATGTCCTTCAGCACCAGCAGGGGAAAGTAAAGGATCCATCGTCGAAAATCTAGTCTCGATGCGATGGTGAGCAGCCAATAATGTCCAAGGAACACCATAATTTTCTTCTGCTTTTTTATACAAATCAATATATTCGTTAGGCACATCCAATTTTACGGTACTTTTTTGAAGCGTTTCAGCCCATTCTTGTACAACTGGTATTTTTACTAGTTCTTTCCATCCTATAATTGCTAGTATATAAATTGTTATGGTAAAAGGAAGAAGTAACACAATCGTCCAAACCTTTGTTTTATAGGATATTCCCTTTTGTTTCTTCATCTACTCATTCACCTATTCTACTTATATTGCTGTAAAAGATTATCTAATGTTAAAGGTTTACTAAAATAATATCCTTGTAAAAAATGACAGTTCATTTTTTTCAAACTATTCACTTGGAAGAGATCTTCTACTCCTTCCGCCAAAATCTGCATATCTAAGTTATGCGCAAGGGAAATGATGGATTGTACAATTGCTTTGGTTCTAACCTTATCAATAGACTGTGTAAAGCTTTGGTCTATTTTAATAATATTCACCGGAAGCAATTCTAAATATTTAAACGAAGAATATCCCGTACCAAAATCATCAATTGCTATTTGAAAGCCAAATTCTCTTAACTCATGCAATGATTCAATTACAAAATCAGTATACTCCATAATGATGGATTCTGTAATTTCTAATACAATTTTAGCTGGATTAATATTAGTTTCTTTAATTATTTGTTTTGTTCTAGAAATATAATCTTTTTGATAAAATTGTCTAGCTGATACATTTACACTAAAGTATAAACTTTTCCCTATTGTATCTTCAATACAAGGAATGTTCTTACATGTTTCGCGTAGTACATAGTCACCTATTTGAATAATCAGCCCACTTTTTTCAGCAATCGGAATGAACTCTCCTGGTGATATTGTTTGTTCATCGTGAACCCAACGAATGAGTGTTTCTACACCAATAATCTCCTGTGTATTTGTTGAAATCTGTGGTTGGAAGTTAAGAAATAGTTCTTGTTTTTCTAAGGAATGCTTTAAACCTTCTTCTAAATATAATTCTCTATTTACTTTATCAGATAATTCTTTTCGATATCTTATGTGGGTTAACCCACCATTTTTCTTCGCCTCTTCTGCTGCAATTTCTGCAAATCGTAATAGTTCAGAGCTCTTTGTCGTATCGTGTGGGTAATGAACTGAACCAATACTAATATGATTCACTATTTCTTTACCAGCAATATGTAACGGAACGGAAGTTTCTGCTAGTATGCTACTTACAAACAAGTCTACTTCATAATCCGATTTATTCTTCAATATGACTATAAATTCATCCGCTACCCATCTAGATATAACATCTGAGAATCTAATATGCGAATTATCTCGTAATGTGTCGGAGACCTTCTTTAGTACAATATCCCCTATTTCGTGTCCATATAAGTCGTTAATCATCTTAAATCGATCAAAATCGATAAATAACAAATGAAATCTTTCCTTATTATGTATAATATTTGTTAAATTCTTTTGCAAAGAGCTCCTATTTTGAAGTCCCGTCAAGTCATCTTCATACTCTTTTGCGATGAGGTCATTTTGAACACTCCAGGATTGCTTCATCAAATACAAAAGTAAAAGTGCACTTAAGCTTATATAAATGATACCTTTCGTCATCGATATAAACAGACTTTCTGGGGAGAATCTGAATAATAATACATCAGATAATAGTATCCAGAACAAACTGATGATTATATAGATAATAACAATTCGAAACGATATTTTTCGATATGTTTTTTTCACCTTCATAAGGACACCTCCTTGCTTGAATTCTATAAAAACAATAGCATAAAATCAGTATAAACAATAGTCTAAATGTGGAAAATGTCGGTATATACAAACTATTGATTTTTTTGTAGTATGACAGTATGGAGGTGAAAAATATGTGGAAAGACTTCAAAGAGTTTGCTTTTAAAGGTAATGTGCTAGATTTAGCAGTTGCTGTTGTGATTGGAGCGGCTTTTGGAAAGATCGTTACATCGTTAGTAGAGCATATAATCATGCCAACTATTGGTTTACTACTTCCTAGTGGTAAGTTTTCTTCTTTACATTATAAAGAAATTTTATACGGTAATTTCATACAATCCGTTTTTGATTTTCTAGTTGTTGCTTTTGCTATTTTCATGTTTATTCGACTATTATCTAAGTTTAAACGTAAAGAGGATGTTGTGGCAGTTACAAAAGAAGCACCTCCCGTTGATTCGAAAGAGGTATTATTGGAAGAGATTAGAGATTTATTGAAAAAGCAAAATAACGCATAAATAAAAATCAGCCTCTCCATTTGGAAAGGCTGATTTTTATTTTCCATCTTCGATTAATGTTTCCACATCAATTACAATTTCTTCTTTAGGCACATCAGTATTACCGCTATAGTTTTTTACAACTACACCATTTTGGTCTACTAAATAGAAAGACGTACCATGAATAACTTGGTTTGTATTCGGATCATCTCTAACTAAGGTCTTAAAGGAATCAGCTGCAAAGCCACTAATATGTTCCTGTGAATAGCCAGTTAAGAGCTCCCATTTACTTTCATCTACTACATCGTAATTTCCGATATATTCCTGAAGTTTATCTGGAGTATCAACTTCTGGGTCGACACTAAATGCAACAATTTTATAATCTTCAATACCCTTTTCACTTAACATTTCTTGAATGTCACTCATATTGAATGTCATTGGAGGACATACTGTTTCACAATTTGTGAAAATAAATGTCGATAACCATACTGTTCCTTTTAAATCTTCTAAAGAAACCATCTCTCCATGCTGATTTTCATATTCAAAATCGGAAACTTCCCAGTTTGTCTGTGCTTCAAAATTGCCACTGCTACCGCAGCCAACAAGAACAAGTACGGAAATAAATAATACTACAAATAACTTTTTCATTCATGAGACCTCGCTTTTCTCTTCATACCCTCATCTTAACGAAACAATTTTCCACCTTCAACTACATTGCCTTATTTATTTCAACAGTTTTGTGAATAAATGCACTAATTTAGCGATAATAGTACGTTTTTTATTTCTTCTAGTTTTGTTTCCACTCGGTGCATCAAATAAAATGACACAAAGATCGGAAAGCCAACATCTTGAATTACACTTAGCCACTGCTCCATATTATTCACATCCATCCTTTTTTATTCTTTTAAAAAGACTCTCCTTTTCGGGAGAGTCTTTAGCGTGTTAAATAATTTCGGTAACAGTTCTGTCTACTACCTTGGCACTTTTAATAACAGCCAAAGGGGATCCATCTGATTGAAAAGCATTACTTGCAATAATTGCCTGCATTCCTGTTTGAAGATCCGTTTCTGTTAGATTGCTTTTCGGTTCATCTACTGATATTGTGATATTCTTTCCGAGTGCTGTTTCAAATTGTAGCTGTAGTGTTTTACTCATTTCCTCCTGTCTCCTTTCCAGTTATTAGATTACTTGCATTGTTTCAATCTTTTCTGCTCCGATGTATGGTCTCTCGGAAAATGAACTAAGTGTTGTAGCAACAGTTTCAAGTTGGTCTGCTGTTACATTTGATCGAATATTACGGTAAGATTTTGACTTTGTTATCATCTTACCATCTTCGGTTACCTCTCCTTCAAAAATGAGTTTTAAAACTGCATGCTTATACTCTAGATTTGCCATGTGTATCCCCTCCTTTCAATTACTAAATAGAACTTTTTTAAAAGAAAGTATACATGGAGGATGAAATATTTTACGGAACAACTTATACTGAATATAAGAGAATGAGGTGAATAGTTTGCTAGAAGGTTGGTTTTTATGGTTTATCCTTTTTTGGGTTGTACTTTTAGTGATGCTTATGGGAATTGGCGGTTTCTTTATGTTCCGCAAGTTCGGAAAGGCACTACCTAAGAAAGACGGTAAATCTGATTTAGATTGGGAAGAATACTACGTAGATCAAACAATACATCTTTGGAATGATGAGCAAAAGCATCTGCTCAATGAATTGGTTTCTCCAGTTCCTGATTTGTTCAGACCAGTAGCTAAACAAAAAATAGCTGGGAAAATTGGGCAGTTAGCTATAGAGGAAAAAGCAACATCTATTACTCGGGAACTGTTGATACGCGGATATATTATTGCCACTCCAAAACGAGATCATAAATTTTTGCGAAAAAAGCTTGCTGAATTGAACATTGATGTAACACCTTTCAACAAGTATTTTGAACTGTCAGTGGACAGGCCATCAAATTAAATCAATAACAAAAAAAGTGAGCGTTCCTAGTTTATAGGACGCTCACTTTTTCTATCTTATTTTGTAATTTTTTAAATTGCACATACATGGCAATTCTCCAAGGAACAATCATTCCGAATGCTAGTATCCAAAACATACCACTAAGTGCACCTATGTCGATAGTAGAACTTAGTATTATTTTCCCTATAATACGTACAATCAACAAACCGAACAAGATGAATATAAATGCCTTCGATTGCTTTAAATATATATCTCCGTCTCTTCGTTCAAATTTAGAGGTCCAAATAAGAACAATAGAGAATAGCATTCCTACTCCAATTGCTTCTATAAATTCCATCAAAGTAACACGGAAATACGGAAAAACGAACATTAAAGCACCAGTTGACATGAACATAGGTGGTAATAATATCTTTTTCACACTTGCTGGCCGCTTAGCAGATTTCGCACGAACTGTTGTAACGAGTATTCCCATACCAATTGCGACCACTGTGGAAGCAATCAGCATCATATTTGGAGATATTTTATCTAACATTAGTAATTCCCCATATCTTTTATTTCTTCTGTTACTATACTATAAGTTCCTACATATCTGAAGTAACATTATGTAACACATTTACAATTTGATCTGGATCGAAAGGTTTTGTGATAAAGTCTTTTGCTCCAAACTCCAGTGCATCCACGATTAACTTTTGTTGACCTAGGGCAGTAACCATCACTATTTTAGCATTTGGATATTCTGCAATAATTTCTTTGACAGCTTCTATCCCATTCATACCAGGCATTGTTATATCCATCGTTACGACATCTGGTAAAAGCGTCTTATAAAGCTCTACTGCTTCTAATCCATTAGATGCTTCGCCAACAACTTCAAACTGATGATTTTCTAGCATTCTCTTAATCGTCGTGCGCATAAATATGGCATCATCTACTACTAATACTGTTGGCACTTGCATTGTCCCCCTCACTTTAAAATCCAGTAAAGTCTCCGAAAATCGGGCTTAATATACGAATAATATACGTTAAACCATCAAAAAATAAAATCAATCCAAGAGCAATCATAATATAACCGCCAACTTTTACGATTAAATTACTATTTTTGCGTATCCAGTTAAGGCGTGTGACAAAGAAAGACAATACGAAAAATGGAATAGCAAAGCCAAGTACATAAGCAAGCATATACCAAATACCGGCGTCAGGATTTGATCCAGCCATTACGATAACGGCTGCTAAGATAGGTCCTGTACATGGGGTCCAACCCGCCGCAAAAGCCATACCGATTATAATCGTTCCCAAATAACCGGCAGGTCGATTTTTAAATTGAATTTTCTTTTCTTTCATTAAAAATTCTGGTTTAAATAAGCCAACAATGACTAAACCGAATATGACGATGAATATTGCTCCAATTTGACGAAGTAGATCGTCATATTGTATGAAAAATGTACCTACCAATGACGTTGCAAAACCTATAGCAACAAATATGATAGAAAAACCTAATAAGAAGAATAATGTATGAAGCATTCCCCTTTTTTGCATTAATTTCTTGTCTGTTTTTATTTCTTCTAATGACATTCCTGTAATGTATGATAAAAATGCAGGATACAATGGTAGCGTACAAGGTGAAATGAAACTTAAAAAGCCCGCACCAAATGCCAATAGAATGTTTACATCTGTACTCACGGCAGTCAACCTTTCCGAATTTCTGTACCTATCGTAACAAATTTTCTTTTGTTTGACCTCATAATTGCTTGTGACAGCTTTTTGACTCTTTTAATCAGGTAGTTCTCTATTACTCCTTTTGGAAGCAAGTATATTAGATAATATAAGCTTTATCAAAATATCTAATATGACTTTTTAAGTTTAGCAAATCTGCAACCTTTGTGAAAGACTTGAATACAAAATTATTAGAGTTTTTTTACAATAAAAAAGCCTCTCATATAAGTAAATTCTTAAGAGGCAGATTTTATTACTCGTAAATTATGAAAAGACTATTCTATTCGAATTATAAGCTCTTTAATGCAGTTTCAATTGAATGTTCTCCGTTAACTAAATTAAATGCTCTCTTGTAGGTTTTTTCATTTTCCAATGTAGCAATAAGTGTATGCGCTACGTCTTCTCGTGTGATCGTACTTGGGTTAGCTTCAGCCCCTACCGCAATTTTTCCGGTTGACGGCTCGTTTACAAGTCCACCCGGCCGAACTATTGTGTAATTTAAACCGCTTGCTTCTAGCAACCGATCGGCGTAGTGTTTCGCTACATAATAGGGACGCATTCCTTCGTTCCAATTTTGACGTTTATCCGCACCATATGCGCTTACCATAATATAACGATCTATCCCTACCTGTTTAGCAGCTTCCATCGTTTTCACAGCACCATCTAAATCAATTAATAATGTTTTGTCAGGACCTGTATGCCCCCCTGAACCAGCTATAAAAATAACTGCATCTGCTCCAGTGATTGCTTTTGCAAGATCATCGACTGAGCCTTCTAAATCAGCTACAATTGCTTGGATGTTGTTAGCTTTAAGCTTTTGCGCTTGTTCTTCTTTTCGGACCACTGCGGTCACCGTATGAGTGTCACTCCGTTGTAATTCCATTACTACATGCTGTCCAATTTGTCCGTTTGCTCCAATTATTACTACTTTCATCAGATCGTCTCCCTTCAAAATTGTAACCCTCTCTATCCTTTCATAAGTGAAATGTCATTACAATTTATCAGCTCGCTTTGCGAAATGAGTTGATCTTGATAGTTAAGAAAAAACGTGCTAAACCAATATCTCTTTTTTTCGGTAATTTTATGGCGTTGCCCGTCACACTTCTACAATCTCCCCAAATGCAATAAACCAGCAAGAGTCTAAACTCATGCTGGTTTATTTGCATGTAATAGTTATGCGATATCATCCACAACATTGTTCTGTAATAGATACATTTTATGATATAAACCTTTTTGGTTTAACAACTCTTGGTGAGTTCCACGTTCCACTATTTCCCCATGGTGCAGCACAAGTATTAGCTCTGCATCTTGTATCGTACTTAAACGATGGGCAATTGCAATAGTCGTTCGCCCTTTTCTCATTTTTTCTAAACTACTTTGAATAGCAACTTCCGTCTCCGTGTCAATATTCGCAGTAGCTTCATCGAGCACTAAAATCTTTGGATTAGTAGCAATTGTACGAGCAAATGCGACCAATTGTCTCTGCCCACTAGAGAAAGTTGAACCTCTTTCTGTTACCTTTTGTTTATAAGCATTTGGTAGTTTTTCGATAAAATTATTTGCCTGTACAAATTCTGCTGCTTCTCTTACTTCTGTATCCGTCATATCATTAGCATGAAGACGAATATTACTTTCGATATCCCCGTAAAACATAAATGGATCCTGCAATACAAGCCCTACTTTTTCACGCATTTCTTCTGATTTGAAATCTTTCACAGAATGACCATCTATTTTAATATCACCCTGTTCAAATTCATAAAAGCGCATAAGCAAATTAATAATAGAACTTTTCCCACTACCAGTATGACCAACTAACGCTACAGTTTGACCAGGCTCTGCAGTAAACGAAATGTTCTTCAGCACATCCGTTTTCCCATCATACGAGAAAGTGATATTTTGAAACTCAATTTTCCCTTGTTGAATTTTTGCAAATTCATTGTTTTGTTGATTTGGAGCTAAGTCTTTCTCATCTAGTAATTTGAAAACCCTTGAAGCTGCAACAATTGCTTGTTGGAAAATGGATAGTCGTTGCATCACTTGATTGATCGGCTCAAAGAAACGATCGATATACGTAACAAAAGCATAGATAACTCCAACTTCTACAATATTGTTCATAGAGGTAATCCCGAAATAACTAAGCACCATAATAATGGCTAAGGCATAAACCAAATCTATTGCAGGTCGAAGCAATAGGCTATCTAGTTTGATGTTCCGTTTTCCTGCATTCCAATGTGAATCATTTATCTCATTAAATTCATCCTGCAGACGATCTTCCTGTCTAAATGCTTGGATCATTGTCATTCCTTGTAATGACTCTGCAAGCTTTGCATTTAATTGACTTAGTCGTTCTCTAAGATCCTGGTAAACTACCGAACTATGTTTTCGATACGTCAGGATAATGACAGCCATTATTGGCAATAAAATCGTTGTAACAAGAGCTAGTTTTACATTTAATATAAACATGGCAATATATACACCGATTACTAAAAAACCACTTTGTACAAATCCCACCAAGACACTAACGAACATATCTTTAATCGCCTCTGTGTCATTTGTTACACGAGATACAATACTACCCGCAGGAGTTTTGTCAAAGTAGCGCATTCCTAGCTTGTGTACTTTCGTAAATACATCAATTCGCATCTGTTGAATAATATTCAGTGCTAGCTTTTGGAAAGTTAGTAGTTGAAAATAGCTGACAATTACGTTTCCAATTTGTATAAATATATAACCTACTGCAAGACCAACAAGCGGACCCGTTGGAAAATGTCTCGGTGTTAAAAAATCATCCATATATGTTTTGATTAAATAAGGACCAAGAATATCACCGGTTACAGTTAATATTAGTAAAAGTAGAGCGATCGCAATTACTTTTTTATGTGGCCTCAAGTAGCTGAGTAAACGTTTGAAAACTACCCACTGGTCTTTTCCTGTCAGTTGCGGCTGTTTTTCATTCATTATGATTCACCCCCTTGTTCCACTAATGATTCTAGCTGCTGTAGTTGATACATTTCGTAATACATTCCTTGCTTTTCCATTAATTGTTCATGGGACCCTTTTTCTACAATTGTTCCATCATTCATCACAATGATCTGATGTGCGTGTTGAATCGCACTTAATCGATGAGAGGTAATAATGGTTGTTTCATCACTACGTTTAGCTTTCAATGCTTCTAATATGGCTTCTTCGGTTTTAGCATCTACAGCCGATAAAGAATCATCTAAAATAAGTAACTCGGGCTCCATCATCAGCGCCCGTGCAATAGATATACGCTGTTTTTGCCCACCTGACAACGATACACCACGTTCTCCAACAACTGTATTATAGCCATTAGTAAACTGTAAAATATCTTCATGTATATAAGCCAGTTTTGCAGCTTCCTCCACAGCCTCCATAGTAGCACCTGCATTGGCAAATGCTATATTACCTGCAACTGTAGTAGAAAATAGAAAATGATCCTGTGGTACGTAACCGATTGCTTCACGTAAGCTTCTTTTTTTGTACTTGTCAATCGCATGATTTCCATACATAATTTCCCCTGTATATCCTTCAAATTCTCGCATTAACAGTTTTAATATAGCTGTTTTCCCAGCACCTGTTTTACCGACAATACCTAATGTTTCACCTCGTCTAAGGGTAAAATCTACATGATGTAATGCAGCTCGATCATCTCCTGGAAATTTAAATTCCTCCATTTGAAAGTAAATATCTCCTTCTGGCTTTACATCCACTGCATCCGGACTATCATCTATTTCGATCTTTTCATCCATTAAATTATTAATACGATCATAAGATGCCCGACCACGCTCCACAATATTGAAAAGCCAACCAAACGCGAGCATTGGCCAAACGAGTAATCCAAGATAAGAGGTAAAAGCAAATAAATCCCCTATCGACATTTCTCCAGCAAGTATGTAACGAGTACCAAATACAATAGATAGGAAGAAACACATCCCAACAATTAATGAGATTGTCGGATCAAATAATGCATCCACCTTTGCCACACGAATGTTTTTATCTACTACTTCTTGCGATAATTGAACAAAATCCTCTGTATCCTCTTTCTCCTGCCCAAATGTTTTAATGACTTTCACACCGGAAATACTTTCCTGTGATTTATCATTTAAATTTGAAAAAGCTTCTTGTGCATACCGAAAGCGCTGATGTAACAGTTTTCCGTAGTAGCTTGTTAAAATAGCCATTAATGGCAATGGTAGCAATGCTATCAATGTTAGCTTCCAGTTAATCGTTATCGCCATTGCCGCGATTACAAACCCTCCTGTTGCTAACGAATCTACAAGCGTCAGTACACCTGCTCCCGCTGTCTGTTGTACTGCTGAAAGGTCATTCGTCGCATGCGCCATTAAGTCCCCAACACGCTTTTTTTGATAAAAAGACGGAGACATTTTTGTAAAATGGCGAAACAAATTTTCTCTTAATTGTCTTGCTAAGAATATTGCTGAACCGAAAATCATAATACGCCAATAATAACGTAAAATATACATCCCAATTGAAGCTAATGCTAAGACACCTAACCATTTCACTAAAAATTCAGTTGTTAATGAATTTTGACTGATCTCATCAACTATATACCCAATAATTTTTGGTGGTAATAGTTGTAGAAATGCAACAAACAGTAACATTAGAATTCCAATTAGATATTGCTTTTTCCTTTGTTTAAAAAACCAACCTAAATCCAAGAATACTTTCACTTTTCTTCCCCCACTATATATATTAAGACTTTACTATTTTAGCAAATATTCGAACATTCCGATAGATGAAAAACAAAATAATTCGGTTTCTGAAATACTTTCATCGGCTCAACTAATATTAGAAAGTTAACACTTTATTCACTTTTTTAAATAAATTTCACTATTTTTAATTTGTCAGGTTAAAAACCGTATATAATGGATAAAGTGAAACCTCGAACAGTGGGGTTTTCTCCATCCCCCACCGAATGTTAGTTGAACCAATCGGGCTTTTACAGGCAGTTGATCTCCCGCTTACTTTGGTCAAGCCTTGATGTGGAAGTCTTACTGCCTGTTAATGCGGGGTAAATAAATTCAAACCAATACGATAGGAGAGTTCATCTTGAGTCAATCAAATCAACGTGCGTATAATTTTAATGCTGGTCCTTCCGCACTTCCACTAGAAGTATTAGAAAAGGCACAGCAAGAATTAGTTAATTTCCAAGGTTATGGCATGTCTATTATGGAAATGAGTCACCGCAGCGCAACCTTTGAAGAAGTACATAATGAAGCTATTTCCCGTTTAAGAAAGCTTTTCGCTATTCCAAACGATTATGAAATTCTTTTCCTACAAGGTGGAGCAAGCCTTCAATTTACAATGATTCCGATGAACTTCTTAGAGGCTGGAAAAAAGGCAAGTTATATATTGACAGGCGTTTGGTCAGAAAAAGCTTATAAAGAAGCGAAATTATTTGGCGAACCTGTGCAAATTGCAAGTACAAAAGAAAATAAATACCGTAATATCCCTTCATTAGACGAAATCCATTTCGACTCAGAAGAAGCATATGTACATATAACATCGAATAATACAATTTACGGTACACAATGGGCCGAGTTTCCTGACACAGGTGAGGTTCCATTAATCGCAGATATGTCGAGTGATATAATGTCAAAACCTGTAGATGTTAGTAAATTTGATATGATCTACGCTGGAGCCCAAAAAAACCTGGGACCTTCCGGAGTCACTGTCATTATTGCCCGTAAGGATTTTCTGGCGAAGGCAAACGTAGAAATTCCAACAATCCTAAAATACAGCACACATGCTGAAAGTAATTCTCTATACAATACACCACCGACATTCGGCATCTATATGCTTGGAGAAGTGTTAAAATGGATTGAAGAAAAAGGCGGTTTAACTGCAATCGCTACACAAAATGAGGAAAAAGCAAAACTGATTTATGATGTGATTGATAACAGCAATGGCTTCTATACGGGACATGCTTCAAAAGAAAGTCGTTCTCTTATGAACATTACGTTCCGCGTAGCAGATGAGGAATTAGAAAAACAATTTTTAGCTGAAGCAAAAGATGCAGGCTTTATCGGCTTAAATGGACATCGCTCTGTAGGTGGTTGCCGAGCTTCTACTTATAACGCAGTTCCACTCGAAACATGTAAAGCTCTTAGTGATTTTATGATTGCTTTTCAAACTAAACACCAATAAATTGTTTAAACCCAAGGTGAATTTACCTTGGGTTTAATTTAAATTTCAGGTCTTTTTAATTTTTATTAGCATATTTTCTAATTAGTTTAGCAGGAAAATTCAATGATAATTAGGAGGAATATCTTTGAGAGCAATAATAACTACCAAATATGGCTCACCAGATGTGATTGATTTAAGAGAGGTAAAAAATCCTATTCCTAACGATGATCAAGTACTTGTAAAAATTTACGCGGCCTCCTTGAATTATGGAAATCTAGTTCTTTTAAAAGGAAAACCGTTCCTGGCACGCTTTGCTTTTGGACTTTCTAAACCAAAATACATCATACCCGGGGGTGATATATCTGGGAGGATTGAATCTGTTGGAAAAAATGTAAAACACTTTAAACCAGGTGACGAAGTATTTGGTGATCTCTCTGGCTGTGGATGGGGAGGTTTTGCTGAATATGTAACAGTTTCTGAACATTCATTGGTACTTAAACCAAGTAATATTTCATTCGCGGAAGCTGCTGCAGTGCCTATGGCTGCCACCACTGCCCTTCAGAGTTTAAGAGATAAAGGCAAGATCAAATCTGGACAAAAGGTTTTGATTAATGGTGCATCTGGTGGTGTAGGTACTTTTGCAGTACAGATTGCTAAATCATTTGGAGCAGAGGTTACCGGGGTATGTAGCACAAGAAATTTAGATATTGTAAAATCTATTGGTGCAGACAATGTCATTGATTATACTACAGAAGACTTCACAAAAAATACGGAAAATTATGACCTGATTCTTGCTGTAAACGGGTACCATCCAATTTCGGCTTATAAGCGTTCTCTGAGTCCGAATGGCAATTATGTAATGGTCGGAGGTTCCGGAGTACAATTAACTCAAGCTATGATCTTAGGTCCTTTACTTTCCATGACAGGGAGTAAGAAACTAGGGAGCTTTCTGCAAAGGCCAAATCAAAATGATTTGATTTTCATCAAAGACCTTCTAGAAGTTGGAAAAATAAAACCTGTAATTGACAGATACTATAAGTTGAGTGAAGTCCCAAACGCTTTTAGATATTTTGAAGAAGGGCATACTCAAGGTAAAATCGTTATCACTATGTGAAAAAAATTTGATAAAATAGAAAGTTGCGCTAATTTTTACTTTGCGTATGAATTAACGTCCGGACAAAATAACTTCTCAGGATCTTACAAGACCATTTATGGCTGATTTTTCTTTGAAGGGCGCTTGGACTGTTCTTCATAACTCACACATAGGTACGTCAAATCACGGCTAAATAAACTTATGCATTGAAATAAAATTTAATTTTCTTCTAATAAAACTACAACCGTACTACATTAACTATATAGTAAGGCCATTAAAGTTGTTTAAATTAACAGACTCTAGCGCTCAATATGAGTAGCACTACTCTGGTTATTGTACCAGCCTCTCCTTTATTCAAACTCGAGATCCTCAACTTCTATTTCGATCTCCTTATTGAACTAATCTGCCCCATTAGCCATAAATGCAAGTAAACTTTAACCTTTACCATGCTTTCATAAGTTGTTCTTTTGATACAATAATCAACAAGTTCTAAGTCCATATCCCTAGTCGAATGGCTGCAAAGAGAGCGTTAATACTTCCCCTTGGAGATATACTAAAAAAAGAACATTATGTTTCAGAATACGTTGTTTGTGGGAAAATAAACTACAGGGAATGTAATACTAGTTTTAACGCATACTTATAATTAACTGGGTCTAAAAATTCAAGTGAAAGAGGTGAGTTCAATATGAGTTTAACTCCTAAGCAAAGAATTGAGTTACATGGCTTTAATAACCTAACGAAGTCTTTAAGTTTCAACATGTATGATATTTGCTACACAAGAACAAAAGAAGAAAGAGAGGCTTATATTGATTATATCGATGAACAATATAATGCGGATCGGTTGACTAAAATATTAACCAAAGTGTCGGACATTATTGAGGCAAATATTTTAAATATCGCAAAGCAAGATTATGAACCACAGGGAGCAAGTGTAACTATTTTGGTTTCGGAAGGACCTGTTGATGATTCTCCAGTGGATTCTTTTAAAGAATCACCAGGACCGCTACCTGAAACAGTAGTGGGACATCTAGATAAAAGTCATATAACCGTTCATACTTATCCAGAGTATCACCCGGATGAAGGGATTAGCACATTCCGTGCGGATATTGATATTTCCACCTGTGGAGAGATTTCCCCTTTGAAAGCGCTGAATTATTTAATTCATTCATTTGAGACAGATGTTATGGTAATGGATTATCGTGTACGTGGCTTTACTAGAGACGTAACGGGTCATAAATTATTTATCGATCATGACATTAATTCCATTCAAAACTATATTCCCCTTGGCTTACAGGAATATTATCAAATGATAGATGTAAATGTATACCAGGAAAATATATTTCATACAAAATGTAAACTCAAGGAATTTGATTTAAATAACTACCTCTTTGGCTACACAGAAGACGAGTTAACTGATGAAGAAATAAAATCTATTACGAAGAAGTTAAAAACAGAAATGGATGAGATTTTCTACGCTAAAAACATGTCAAGAGCTGAATAAAAGTTTTAGGACCACATTTTTTGTCCTTTTTATTTATGCACTTATTCTTTCCGTTTTTAAACTAATAAGAACTTGTCATTTCCGATCCCGAGTTTATTTTTATTAGCTAACTTTCTCTAATCGTCCTTTGAACTCCTTGTTTAACCAAGCTCCCCCGTTAGGCTGACTTAAACGATCAAGGCGCATCCCAACTGGCGTACTCAAGGGAGATATTAATCCTACTTAGGAATTTCACCGCTGCCTTTATTCCAGGAAGAATGGAATTTTTTCTTGATACCTATTAGCTCAATATAATTATTCTGAAGGCTCAGCTATTTTAAAAATCCTTCTGTAGTGCACTAATTACCTTATACCCTTCTGTTCCATGCACGCGAATCCGTTGACGGTCTTTATTTATTAGGTGGCATTTTCTTCCCTGACAACTGCTGGTAAACCATATTCATGCGTGGTACTACTCCATCGGTCATCAGTCTACCAACTTCGAACTATTACTTTTGAATACCTCTCTCTAAAAGTTTATATACACCTCGATAACTTTCGTTTATGATAATTTTCGCTATTTCTTCTCCTTCCAATTCTCCTATATCGGTTAGAAATGATAACGCCACCGACAGACAGACCCTTGCATCAAATTCAGTTTGTTTACGCATATATGGATTATCTAAAACAGCTTTTTTATACTTTTCTTTAAATTGAGTTCTTTGTAAAAGATTATATAGGTCTTCATAATGACCTTCTGGGTAATTTTCTTCATTAATAGTTCTTTGTACTATAACTTCATTCAATTGCACTTCTCCAACTTTAATCAGTAGTTTTAAAGCATGTTCTAAACAGGTTTTTTCGTTAAAATAGCTCGGCTTATCCATTTTTCATTTACACTCTCCAATATTTTGACTATCAGGTATCGCAGTTCATTTTCCACAACCCCATGTTGTATTTTATAATACTAAACTGTTGCTTTTGTTGATATAAAGTAAATTATTTCTGGATCTCCTTCATCTAAATTTTCAATAATTCCACTTTGCATAAATCCAATTGCTTTAAATACTTCTTGCATTGTTATATTTGATTGATTGGTTGAAGAGAATATTTTGTTAGTTGGCGATATGCTTATAAAATATTCTATAAGGGATGTTGCATATCCTTTTCGTCTTTCAGTCGGTTTAATAATTATCAAAGATATAAAGCTACAATTAAAGAAATGAATATCAAATATTAAAAATCCTACAACTGAGGACTCATTTTTAATAGCTATACATCTATCTTCCTCAATAGCTTTGTTTATGTATTTTCGTCTGCTATCATTACCTATTACTTCTATATCAATTTTCACTATTTCATCTAAATCACTAAATTTACATTTAACCAAATGTTCCATATTAAAATTCCCCTTATCCAAATTTGATCTTTATTTTATTAATCTATAAAAATGTCTATTATTTTTTTACAAATATCATGATGAATGGTTCCATCAAAATTTAGTAAAATCACTACACCTAAATTGAGTTCAGGTACAATTGACATCAGTGATCTTACGGCCAATTGACCGCCTCCATGCTCTACTATTCTTAATCCTCTATATTTATCTATAAACCATGCGAGTCCGTAACTTCTGATATCACTTTCGAAACGCCATTCCTCACTGACAAGATGAATAGCATTTTGCATTTCTTCAACTAAATTTGGCTGTAAAATTTTGGAGTGTGTATTCAAATGGAATAACATATATTTTCCTAAATCATTTGCTGTAGAATATAAGTACCCTATTGGAGCTGAAGTAGAGTTTTTTGGAAAAGGAGTTTCTATTCTACCCTGGCCTAAATAATATCTGGCACTGTTCATATCCATTTCAACGATTCGTGAATCATTAGTTGTTCGATTCATTTTCAGTGGGGTGAGGATTTCATCTTTAAGACAGTTTTCCCAATTGGAACCTGTTATTTTTTCGAACAAATCAGCAAGAATTACATATGCATCTGTGCAATAATTCCACCCCTGACCTACGGGATATTCTAACTCTACTTTTTTAAACCACTTCGTTATATCATCTCGAGTTTGAATAGTTCTAATCTCTTCTTCTGTAAGGTTGTAATAATCCAATGCCTCTTGAAATTCTGTAGGTGTATCTGAGAAAATTTCTTTTACATTAGGAGCGATCATATTAGCAATTCCTAAGTTCGAAGGAAACCCTGCCGTATGGGATAAGAGTTGTCGTATGGTGATTGTATCACTATGTTCTTTATATTTTGTTCTGAAGTATGGCAAATGTTTCACAACAGGATGATCCAGGGAAATCAAGTTCTTTTCAACAAGCTGCATAATAGAAACTGCCATAAAATTTTTTGAAATACTTTGAATGCTCATCAAAGTATCCCCATCAATTGGGCGTTTTACAGGTTGGAGCTGAGAGTACCCAAAACCTTTTGAATAGATAATATCTGAGTCTTTAACAATTCCAACGCTTAATCCAACACCCTGCTCTATATTAATAATTTCGTTAATATAATCCGTTATTAGACTTAGTTTGTAATTAGTTTTGTTCATACACGATCTCCTTTTTCTTTAATAAAAAAAATTTATTTCCAGTTTGGTCGTTGGTTTAAGTGTATATATTTTCGCTTAGCACAGTTTCATTTTCAAAATACCAAATGCACAAATCCTCTAAGTGATGTTCATCTATCCAAGTAGTCCTTCTTGAAGATATGCAGCTCCGATATTATTCTTATTTTTTATGAAGAAGAAAAGGAATCTTCGTTTAATTTATAGACTGAAATTAACAATAAATCTTTTTCAAATGCAAATAAAGCTTCCTGAGGTTCTGAATACGAAGTACCCTTTTGGAAAAATAACAGACTGCGGAAATAGATAGTACAATTCATACTAAAATTGCAATCTTTTTTTATGTTCGTTTATTTCACTTAATCCCCGTCTTTACTTTAATACGTTCAACACAATTAGAAGTTGCAATTTTTTGTAAATTTAACAACGGAACCTTGAACTCTTCATGATGTTTTGGATACAAAAATAGACCATCGAAATGGTCTATTTTAAAAGAGCAGCATTTAGAATATCCACTTTCTATATGCTAGAAATACCCTTTCTATCAATTATTCTTATAACTTTTCTTACATTTTACAACGATAAAGTTTATAGAAGGTTTGTTTTTCATATCTTTATTCGGCTCATCAATTTCTGTAAAATCTACTAGTCCGTGCTTTCCAAAATCTCGTTTAATGGAGTCCGAATCATAAAAATACATTTTTACGCCTTCCATTATTTCGAAATAGTCTTTATCCAATTGTTTTCCCTTACCAAACATTGTGGCTTTTTTTGAAACAGTTGTAAAAATCATATAACCATTTGGCTTTAACTGACTATAACAATCATTAATAAACTTTTCTCTTTCATGCTTATTCAATAAGTGGAGAAGTGCATGGCAAAATATACCGTCATAGAGTTTGTTATCAAAAGGCATGTCAGTTACAGAACCATGAAAAATGCTTATATCAAGTCCATTTTGCCTCGCCAAATCAATCGCTGTTTCTGAAATCTCAATACCTGTAACATTTATTCCATTATCAATAAAAACCTTTGCATTTCTACCGTACCCAATACCTGGTATCAAAATATCCTTAACATTTTTTTCAAGGAAAAAATCCTTTGTTAAGATTGCAGAGTCAGTAGGTTCAAATCCCCACATAGTTTGTTTTTCGATAAAACTCGATTCCCAAAATTCCATTATATTTATCTCCTTTTATTAAAACTATAAATCTTTTCAATCTTTCTTCTTTGGCTTATAAAATACTAAAACTGCTCCTATTACTATGCAGATTAATCCACCAAAACCAGTTGTAATAATTGAAAATTGTTCCGAAAAGTTAAACTTAATTATTGTTAGGAAAATAATGAAAATCCAACCAATAAGATTTATGATATGCTTTTTCCTTATTTTTCTTACCTCCATCTTTTTGGTACATATATTAAAGTATAGTACTTTATAGCATAAAACTACTTGTTGCTACTCTCAGTTATTTCAATAACAAAGAGCAATTCTCCTTCTTGAATAAATAGTTTATAAATACATTATAAGGGGAACTTGTAAGGGCAAGCATTTCTGCACTAAGTTATGTTCTATATTACATAATTAGTATTTTTAATTAAAGCTTAGCCATACTAAAATATATTTCTTGATATAAGGACAAAAAGACCAATATTCATCATAGTAATAATTTGTTCTATTTTCTCTTTATTTATTGAGACCTGCTCACATTATTTAAACCTAAGTATAATTTTAGAAGGGATGGTAATATGAACAAGTTGCAATATGTTTTAGCTTTCTGTACTTTCGTTGTATTCTGTATTTTATGGATGACCTATGAGACACCATTCATACAAGCTTTCGACAGAATAACTTCTGATTCATTATATGGAAACAAATTCATCACAATGTTTCATTATTTAGGTGAAACCAAGTTTATATTTGCTGTCACATTAATTGTCTTACTCATTATTTGGATTCGTGAGCAGAACTATAAATTGATGGTTTTTGTATTTTTATCCGTTGGTGTGGGATATGGCTTGTATCAATTTTTAAAACGTGTAATTGAAAGACCACGTCCTGAGATTGTAGATCAGTTTTCCACTTTTAGTTTTCCCTCTGGACATGCAATGCATGGTTTATTGTTTTTATTAACAATCGCCTATCTATTTAATCGAACTGTCACTTCAAAAAGGGCTTCAATCATCGTTTGGATAGCAGCCATTCTATTCGCCTTATTAATAGGGCTCTCTCGAATAACAGAGGGACGTCACTTTGCTTCTGATGTTTTAGCTGGTTGGTTGCTTGGATATAGTTGGTTTGTCCTTTGCTTATGGTGGTACAAAAGAGGAAATCACGATTTTAGCAAATAAGTGTGCTACCTTCTTTCTCTCAATTTCTGTATCAACCAAACTGTCACAAACTAATAAAAAGGCTTAAGTCCAATTAGTAAGGACTTAAGTCTTTTTATGTATCCATATATTAACGCCACTAGTATTTTCGTATTTAAGTTAACTCGTCTTTTTCGGCGTAAACCATGTGATTATGAACGCAATTATAGAGATAACAAACATATACAAGTACGTGTTACTCGCGGCACTAATATAACCTGTCTTAGATTCTAACGAAACATTCAATAATTGAATAGTATAAATCGTCATAATAACTGCTGTACCAATTGCTCCAGCTAGTTGGCGAATTGTGTTATTAATCGAAGACCCATGAGAGGCTAGTTCTCTTGGTAATGCATTTAAAGCAGCTGTGTTTAACGGCATCGTAATAAACGCTAAACCAATACGCAATAAAATTGTACGAACTAAAATATATACTGTTGTTGTTTCTGATGATAAGTCAATTACCGCAAGCATCGATATCGCGATTAAACCTGTTCCTAGAATGAACAAAGGTTTTGCCCCAAATTTATCGAATAGCTTTCCAGTTACTGGGGAAAGCATTGCATTAATGATGGCACCCGGTAATAATAACAATCCTGCATCAAGTGCTGTAAAACCTCGTCCATCCTGCAGATAAATTGGCAGTAATATTAAATCGGCATACATTAAAATGGTAATTGCAATATTAACTACCGTCGTCATCGTAAATACTTTAAATTTGAAGACATTTAAGCTCAATAAAGGTTCAGCAGACTTTATTTGTCTATGACAGAACAAGATTGTTACGAGCAAACCCCCAACAATTGATGTAATGACGATATAATCATCCCATCCTCGGCTGCCTGCACTACTAAAGCCAAAAAGAACAAGTCCAAAGCCAACAGTCGAATAAATCACACTAACTACGTCGAGCTTTACTTTTGACGTTTCAGCTACATTAACTAAATATTTGTTAGCTAGAATGATGATTATTGCTACGAATGGAATCATGATGATAAATAACCATCGCCAAGATAAATACTCTAATATAAACCCTGATAGTGTTGGTGCAATTGCTGGTGCAAAAATAATGGCAAAGCCGATATTCCCCATAACTGCTCCACGTTTTTCCGCTGGGTATAGATAAACAATTACAGTCATCATTAAAGGGATGATAATTCCAGCACCCACTGCTTGAATCATTCTACCTGTTAATAGTACGCCGAAATTATTCGCACATGCTGCAATAATAGAGCCGATTAGTAAAAATAACAATGAGCTGATAAATAACTGACGTGTTGAAAAACGTTTCATTAAGTAAGCTGTAACTGGTACTAACACACCATTTACAAGCATAAAGCCAGTTGCTAACCATTGAATTGTTGCGGTATTTACATCAAAAACAACCATTAAATCACTAAGTGCAACGTTTAACAATGTTTGATTTAATGTAGAAAAAAAGGTTCCTGTTATCATTATTATAAGTAGTAATTTTTTAGTACTACTCGACATTTCATTTTGCATATAAAATTCCTTCCCATATAATATATATTATCGACAAAGTGTCTAAAAAATATAATAGCAGAAGAATTATAACAGCCATATACAATCAGGTCATTTCTGTCGATTAGTAGACAATATAATATTAAAAAGGAATGATTTACATGACTTTTAAAGAAGATCCTCGTGCCATTCGTACGCAGGAAATGCTAAAAGAAGCCCTACTAACTCTATTACAAGAAGGCCACTCACTCCATCAAATTTCGATTCAAACTTTAACACAGAAAGCAAAATTGAACCGTACGACCTTTTATTTACACTATCAGAATATTAATGAATTAAAGGAACATTTAATAAATGATATTTTACAAGCGTTAACTGACAAAATAGAAGCTTTAAACTCCATTTTTGATAGGAATCGAAAAGAGCACTTAATACAGCTATTGGATTATCTTGTTGAACAAAGGAATTCCATTTTGGCTTTAGTACAGTTTGAACAAGTAGAGCAGCATTTACTTTTGTTGATGAAAGATTTAATAGTAAACCGAAGAAGTCAATCTAAGAATATAGGAAGAAAAATCATTGTAGATCCTGATATTAAAACTGCTTCCATTGTCGGCATCATTATGTGGTGGTTAAAAGATGGCTTACATCTGGATTCAGCATATATTGCCGAGCAGATTAATCTTATGTATCGATCATAATTGTATTTTCTATTAAAAAATATGAAATCCCAAAACATTGATTTCACAACATTTTGGCATGTTCTCATTAGCCGCTACAAATGGCTTTAATCCACAGTATGTTAACCTAATTCAACTATTCACTCTTATTATTGCCATTCTGTTCTTAACAATGAAAAAACTAAAGCATTGTGAGACTGATTATTTTGATAGAGGTAACCCCTTAATAATCCTTCCTCGTTAAAACCCAACCGTTTTAATAATTGTTTAGACGGCTCATTCTGTGGATAAGTTATGGCACCTATTCTAAATATTTCTAAATCCTCAAATGAGTATCGTAATACTTCTTTTACTGCTTCAGTCGTAATTCCTTTGTTCCAATATGAAGGATGCAGCTCAAAACCAATTTCAGCCTTTTTACTCCAAGTGATAAGATTGTTTAATCCCAACGTCCCAACAAACTCCCCTGTCTCTCTTAATACGATTCCCCATCTAATACCCCTTTTGCTCTCATATGTGTTTTGGAAAGACTCGACTATTTTTGAAGCATCTTCTATACTTTTCAAGCTCTCCATTCCATAATACTTCGTCACTTCGTCTCTTGACATAATGTCGTAAAAACTTTGGGTATGTTCTTTTTCAACTTGAACTAATTTCAGTCGTTTTGTTTCCAATATTGGAAATCTCATAGATTTTCTCTTCCTCCCTAATTTCATCGAATTATCTTTACCTACTTGCATTAGTCGAGTAGAAAAATTATTTTAATACTTCCATTTGAGAAATCTATTGATGCCACTCAAATGTATACAATTTATTTTCGTCTTGTTTAAATAGAGCAATAAAGTAATCAAACCCACCATTTTTTTCTTTATAAAAGTAAAAATCACCTATTTGAGGTTCAATTGGATAATGTGCAAATGCCTCTTTTACCTGTTCTTCATTTCCCTGGAATTGGTACATTGTAATGGTAGTAGTTATAAAGTGATCAATTTTCTTTTTAGCCTCATCTACATTATCTGTCGATAGTGCAATCATGCCACTATCGACAATAGAGATTTTTGGGGTAGCGTATTGAAAAACATTGAACCATTCTCCATCTCCCTGGAAACTTGCTTGAGACCTCCATACCTCTTCCCTTTTCTCTGGTACTGGAAGTTTAATTCCCCATTCCGTTTTGTACGAATGTACGATCCCAAGTGGATTTATTAAAGTGGTTTTATTCCAAATAAAAAATAATGTAACTGCTAATAAAAAAAGTATAATAATTATCCATTTTTTCAGAACATCACCCTTAATAGAAGACGAATTTGCACACCTATCGTTCCTAAAATATGTAACTATACTATACCTTTAGTTGAACAACACTCTTGACTGTCATATTGGGCCATCTTGCTTACGATAGCTTTAGTGATGTATTGTCTATAATTTCAACTAACTCATCTAATGTTCCAAAACACTTTTCGATTTCGGGTAAATGATAAAAGGTACTCGTTGTTTCAATATTATCTATTTCTTTGTTTGGTGAATACAGATATATTTTTTTACCATTTCCAATAGCGATACCTAGTTCAATATGGCTTCCTTTACCTGCTGGTAATAAAACTACAACCACATCAGCTTCTATTACAGCAGTTTTCTCTTTTTCACCTATCACCCTTAGCTCTTCCAAAGTTGTTACATTTTCATTTACAGTCCAATCATATACAAGGATATATCCTTTATTCTTTAATTTTTCACTTACATTTCTCACCATGTCTATATTTTTAAAGCTAGATGCAATATAAAACTTCATAATTTCTCCCCTTTTTATTACAAATTCACTGTAAATATTATTGGATTAACTCTCTAATTTGTCTAAGTTTTAATAACTACAAAGTTCTATTAAAGTTCCATCAGTTGATACGGGATTAATATAAATGAGCCTTCTACCACGTTTGTTAGTACGTAGTGTCTCCTCTAGAAAACGAATTCCATTATTTCTTGCCTCGAGTATTGCTTTCTCTAAATCGTCCACTTGATAGGCAATATGATGTACACCTTTTCCTCGTTGCTTTATAAAGCGAGCCATTGGTGAGTTCTTGTTGGTTGGTGCTAGTAATTCAATTACTTTATCATTAGTTCTTACAACAGCTACGTGTACTTCAACTCCAGGGGTGTCACTTGTGTAACGATCCTCTAGTAATCCATTTAATACATTAAGATAAAATGGAAGAGCGTCATCAATATTTCTAACCGCAATTCCAACGTGATCTAAGACATATTCCAATTTAGTTCCTCCTGTTACCATTATTATTGATACTGTGATTAGTGGAATTTACCCTAAAATTTTTTGCAATAGACCTTTTCAGTTTTTAATAGCTCTATAAATCCTTTTGATGGATTCCATATGTAGTGCTTCGTGATAGAAACTAAATAGAAATGTTTCTCCGAGTGTGTGAAAAGTAATCCCAGCTTTGTTAGTGAATGGCTCGGGCAATCTTTTCTGAAGATTTCCAGGTAGGTAATCTCTTATTCGTTGTTTTTGTGCAATCAGTTCACCTGAAATTGCTGTGAGTGAAGGTGGAGTTTCAATCCAATTAGCTGGTTTCGTACCTGCACTAAAAAAAACTTCATATGCTTCAGGAAGAGTCATCTTCTGCCCAGAAACACCAAATAGAAGTTTTTCCTGTATATACGCAATATGACCAAAGTTCCAGCGAATATTATTCGTAAATCCTGTTGGAACAATATCTGCTAGTTCCTCGGGTATTTGCTGGATAGATTTTTCTGTTATCCCTCGTACTACCTGCATATGATTAAAAATTGTTTGTTCCAATACTACTCCCCCTATTTTCGTTTAATACTCCTGCCCTTGAATGTATTCTCCTCAAACGCACTAAATCCCTTCCTCCATATTAAAATGACTTCCGCATTGGAAGTCATTTC
>NZ_JBBOOM010000003.1 GCF_038003085.1 Psychrobacillus sp. FSL K6-2836 | reverse complement strand
GCTTCAATTAATGCCGATTTCAAGTACTTGTTTCCTTTTTTCATGTTGGTTGATTTCCTCTTGCCCGCACTTTCATTATGTCCAGGTACTAATCCTGCCCAGGAACATAAGTGCGCCGAACTGGGAAATTGCTTCTCCACATCTGTACCGACTTCGGCTAAGATTTGTTCGGCCATTCGAGTGGCGATGCCAGGAATGGAATCCAATCGTTCTATATCTTCTTGATGGGAGGATAACCTTGTAGCGACCTCTTCGTTTAATAGCTCAATCTGCTCAGTTAGAAATTCTATATGAACCAGAATGGTTTTTAACATGAGACGTTGATGTGGATTGATATACCCTCGAAGAGCTAGTTCTAGTTCACTCTTTTTCTTCTTCATTGATCGGCGGGCAAAGCTGGCTAATTTCTCAGGATCATTTTCGCCATCGGCGATAGCACGAAGCATATCAAGCGACGAAACACCCATGATGTCGGAGACAACGGAACCGAGTTTGATATTCGCTCCTTCTAAAACCTTTTGAATCCGATTATGTTGTCTCGCACGCTCTTCAATAATACTTCGACGGTATCGAACTAACTCCCGTAATTCACGCTGATTTCGGTCAGGAATAAAACTTGCTTTAAGTAGACCGTGACGAAGAAGTTTGGCAATCCATTCTGCATCCTTTACATCGGTCTTGCGACCTGGTACTGCTTTCATATGTTGAGCATTCACTACTAAAAACTCAATGCTCTCGGCTTCCAGCAAGTTAACAATAGGCTTCCAAAATACACCTGTACTTTCCATTGCTACGTGAGTACAATCATGCTCCTTAATCCAGTCAATTAACTGTAATAGAAATACAGTTTTAGTGGAAAACGTTTGAATCTCCTTTCCTTTTGGGGTAATAATACAAGCAGTAATGGAATCCTTATGGACATCCATTCCACAAGCACGTTCAATGATTACTTCCATTGTAATCATCCTTTCTACGGCAAATAGTATTGGAGGCTGGTGCAATAACCAGAGTAGGATTAATCTCCCATGAGTGCTTCCCGTAAGGGAGCGACAGTCTGTGATGCACCGTGGTCGTTGGAGTCAGACTAACGGATGGGCTCTATGGCACCATAGTTCATCGACCTTCCTCTCCCAGCCGTAGTATCCTATACCCAGGTTTTCACATTTTCATTCTCTGTGGTGTAGCGCTGATTTTGCGCTACATGGATGGCTAACGGGTGCTTCGTATTATAAGGTTAACCAGTTTTTACTGGTTGACCTTATTTTTATAGGATTTAATATATCAGTAGCCAGGGTAGGCCGTACGGGTGCGTGGGACAATGATCCCGTGAACTAAACTGTCCACCCCCTACTTGTAGAAACATGTTTGAGGCTGGTTGGGACATAGATCTCGTATAACAAGCGAAGCTATGATACTACATGGAGGAATAGGGGTACTGGTGAGAGAAGTCAGAGGAGGAAGCTAAATGAACCCAGTAGTTGGTCTGGATGTGGCTAAAGGAGAGAGCCAAGTTCAGGCGTTTTTAGATAAATCGAAGCCGTTTGGAAAGAGTTATTCTATGAAGCATACAAAAGAGGAGTTAGACCGTTTTATAGGCTTTTTAAAGGAGATTGAAGGGATGACTGGGCAAATGCCTATGGTCATTTTAGAATCTACAGGTCATTATCATTCTCCTGTTATTCAATACTTGGAGGACCATGAAGTTTTATATATTTTGCTTAACCCGATCATTTCTTATCAGGCGAAGAGATCTAGTTTAAGAAAGGTAAAAACAGACGCGATTGATGCGTATCAGTTGTGTGTGCTTTATTACAAAGAAGATTTTGAACCTCATAAAAACAGAGGAATCCAATTATTAAACCTTAGAAATCTTTCCAGACAACAAGAGATTGTGACGAATATGTATGTAGAAGCGAAACTGCAGTTTCACACTATTTTAGATCAAGTGTTTCCTGAATACCGCAAGGTTTTTGGAGATCTTTATTCGAAGGTTTCTTTAATGATGTTAAAGAAATATCCTACTTCAGAAGATGTACTAGCGGCTGGAGAAAGTAAGTTAGCGGAATGTGTGATGGAGTTTTGTCCAAGACGGTCTAGTCTATGGGCATTGGATAAGGCCAAAAAATTAATGGATTCCGCATCTCGAAATCCATTTCAAAAAGTCGTGTATCACAGTCATTTGATCAATCTTCAAATGTATATTGAAATGCTTTTTCAGTACCAAGGGCATCTTTCAGAGTTGGAAATTCGTATAGTGACCTTGGCAAATGAATTAGAAGATTACGAGATTGTTCAATCAATTCCAGGGATCGGAGAAAAAATCGCTGCAACGATTATCTCCGAAGTTGGTGAAATCGATCGGTTTAGTCATCCGAAAAAACTGGTTGCCTTTGCGGGAGTGGATCCCAGTGTTTACTCATCAGGAAAGTTCACCGCCACAACCAATCGGATTACTAAACGAGGTTCGAGTAGATTGCGCCATGCTTTGTATCTTGCCGTATTGTGCGGTATCAGAAGCTCAAGAAACAAAAAGCTGAAAGAATTCTATGACAAGAAGAAATCAGAAGGAAAGCCTTCCAAAGTGGCAATAGTAGCCTGCATAAACAAACTGCTTCATTGGGTTTATGCTTTATTAAATAGAAAAGAATCTTTCCAGGATATAGCGTAATTACTGGTTACAAGTAATTAAGAGAAAACCTTCCAGAAGGTTTTTGGAGGGCTATTTGTCATGCACAAAATAGTATATCATAAGATTAATACAAATTTTAAAGAAAAATATTGACATCCTATTAGCTGGTTTACTTAAACAAGTGGCTGCCTGTAAGGAAAGCTTTTTCTTCTTGAATTAACGGTACAGGTTAGTTTATGAACGATTGTAGATGGAGGAGTCGTTTTTGTAAAATATGGTTTTAAAAAGTGGACTGACCAAAATAAATGAAGTCCACTTTTTAGTTCTTATCTTATAAGTTAAGTAAGTTTTCAGGATGATAAGGTGAATGCTTTTCCTCACTAACAACACTAAAGGAATTTCCATCTGGGTCTACAAAGTCAAAACCCTTCATAAGACCGTAATCATGGATTTCTGTTGTCTCGACTCCATTCTTATTGAGCTGTTCATAAGCAGGCATAATATCTTCTACCAAAAAATTAAAATAAACATTTTTGTTTTTCCCGATTGTTGAAAACTCCGTTACCTGTGGTTTTTCGACTTTAATTAAGGTTAGCCCTACAGTGTCACCTTTAAAAATATAGCCAACTCCATAATCTTGTCCCTCTTCCTGCCATTCATCAACTTTTATTAATCCTAAGTTTTTTTCATACCATTTCTTTGAACGTTCAAGATTTGTTACTGGAATGAAAATCCCGCCTACTTTAAACATAATTTTTCCTCCTTGTTTATTTTTCATATTACTAACGATTATAATAAATGAAAAGTTACAAAAATTTATTATTTAGTTCAAGGAGGTTTTTATGAAACTACAACTTGAGGATCATACGGATAAATTATATAGGTATTGTCTTACTCTAACCAACAATAAATGGGACGCTGAAGACTTGGTACAAGAAGCTTTTATTAAATGCTATAAAGCTTTTCTGAGAGATTCTGAGAGGGACTTAAATTTATCGTTTTTGTACAAAACAGCAAGAAATCATTTCATTGATGGTAAACGGAAAAAGTCTGAAATTCTAATAGAAGGAACAGAGATTTTTGCAGGTTCTTATCATTCCCCCGAGTGGGATAGTTTATTAGAAATCCTCTTTTACAAACTACCTTTGCGACAAGCAATGTTAATTACATTAAAGGACGTTTTTCAATTCAGTTCAAAAGAAATATCTCAAATGTTAAGGGTAAGTAATGAATCGATAAAGACATCTCTTCACAGAATTAGAATGAATTTAAGGGAAACTGATAATGGTTCATTTAAAAATCCCTCTGATAGTTTTGTATCGATTAAAAAGCTTTCATTAGCAATAAAGGAAGAAAATCCATATAAAATATTCTATTACTATAGATTATTGGAGTCAGAGAACTTTAAAGTTCTGAGTAGAAGAGAAAATAATATAAGAGTATTCTTTTTATCTGATCCAGATGGGAATATTCTTCAGATAGGTTTAGAATAAGTTACTTTGATAATTACTTTTTTTATTAAGAGGGGGGTTAATTGAATACGAAAATAGCTATCTGATTGATTTTTAAAAAAGGAAATGTAATTGGTAATAGGTTGGATAATCTGATTTTTTACAGTTTTGAAGTAATTTTTATGAAAGTTCTTGATCTTAAACCTAATTTAAGCTTTAGAAAAAAATGGTAGAACATACCGAATTTATTAACAAGAAAGAAAGGGATGGCTATGGCGAAAGGTTTTGGTTCAATAAAGTTTTGGATTGGATTATCTAGGCTTCACACTAAGGTTCTATTACCTTTGGGGGCGGAGAACTGATTTCTTCACTTAAAGGAAAATGGCTAGATTGGATTCAAATTTATTTCCCTAATGATTAAACGGAATTATTAACCATAAGGAAAATAGCTCTTGGCAATTAGCAAAATTTAAAGTATTTTTGTGAAACAATGCACTTAAACTAACAGGTGCTTAGTTGAATATTCGTTTCTCGAACTAGTCAAACAATATAAAAATAATTGTATATTGTAAAACTAAAAACATAACATTAAGAAAGACAGTGGGTTACCAACTATAATGTAAAAACCATAAAGCGGCATTGAATGGGTTACCAACTATGATGTAAATTAAAGTTTTTTGAAACATCCATATTTCGTTGCTTCTATTGATTTTTGGGGTTACCAACTATGATGTAACTGGACAATTATTGGACAGTTACATTATAGTTGGTAACCTGATATTAAAGTTGGTAACTTAACATTAAAGTAGGTTACTGATATTTATAAAAGAACGTTAAAAACACCTCTCTGGACTGAGAGGTGTTTTTTTTGTTGGATTTTTATAGTAAAATAGTTATAAATTGTGAAAGGTTTCACTTAAAGTAACGCTGCAGTTTAGTTGAACAAGAAAATGGGAGTTTTTATGTCGCAATAGCGTACTAAAAAACCTGAAATTTAATCAGCTTTCAATTTCTTGATTTTAATAATTTTATTTATATCAGATAAAATAGTTAGTAATAAAAAAGAGATTGCTATCGCTTTAGCCAGTGCACTTCCATTCTTGTTAGTGCAGTTAGACCAAACTTAGATAGAAAATCCATAAAGAGAAAACAGGTGAATTTAAACATGAAATGGTTGGTACAGGAGTTCTTAAACAGCTCAGCAAATAGTATCCGAATCGCAAATGCGTTAGAGAAATGCTCTATTGATTATTTACTGGTTCGAGTAAATAAAGATGAAACGCTTTCTGTTATTGATAAGGAAAATAAGATGCCGCTGGATAACTCAGGGAAGGTAATACAAGAATATGTTTTAAATGAGCCAGTCATGGTCTATGGCTCTAAGACTTTTGCCGAGATAGCAGAAGATATGGAGTTAGAACCGGGTTCATTCATGAATGAACAATTTGAATTTGATGTGTTTCGTGATGTATTAGGTAGCGAATTGTTAAATCAGCATTTTGTAATCGGCGAACTGTCAGAACTTGAACCGATGGCGGACGAATTCTTTATTCGACCTACCGGAAATACAAAGCTAATTCCGGGTATGACAGTAACAAAAGAGGATTTTTTATCTTGGAAAGAACGTGAAAGCAAGAACGAAAATAGCCCTTATATCGGACAATCTTTAATGATTTCACCCATACAAGAAATAGAAGCAGAATATCGTTTCTTCGTAGTGAATCAAGAAATTGTTACTGGTTCAAGCTATAAGGTAGGAAATAACATAGATACTACTCGAAAACCCTCTAAGGACATTTTGCAATATACAAAAAAAATGATTGATAGATTTCCACTAGCCAAGGCATTTGTAATTGACGTAGCGGAAACAAAGAATGGCCTAAAAGTAGTGGAATACAACAATATTAATACATCTGGATTATATGGGTGTGATGAACTAGCCTTTGTTCGTTCTATTAACGATTTAGATTTCAACATTGGTATGGAGTTGAAGAGTGGGCCTAGTCACTTTATGTAAACAACCATATTAGAAGATTATTGAGACGTAATACGACCATAATGTGTAATAAATGAGAAGGTGATTTTCAACTAACGTCGTGCTTTAGTTAAATATTCGCTTTCCGAAATAATCGGTCACTTTGATATATCAAAACCGTTAAAATAGATAAAGAAAGCACACTATTCTAAGATAGTGTGCTTTCTTTATCTATTTGCGTAATTCCTTGCTTTACCCAATTCACTAATTGCTCATAATCTCTTTTCAACAAGTTATATTCTTGAGAGATATGAGCATACGATTGTTCAAGCTCGCCATAGCTTTCCATTGCTAGCTCCAGATGGTTTTTAATAGATGGTAAAACAAAACTTTCGTTAACTGTTGTCTTTTTAGGGGTTTCTTCTTTCTTTATTAGGAATGGGCGAAGGTTTTTATTCCATCTGAATGCACAAGCTTGTTTGGTTCGTCCTAACAAGGTGCTTGCTTCTTCAAAACCAGAAATTTGCGTTAATCCTTGCTCAATCTTGGTTAAAATAATCTTTTTAAGAAGATTGTCTTCTTCAACCGTCCAACTATCTTTTCTAGTCTTTTCATTCATGGTTTTCACCCTTTGATTTTTTAATAATATATGCACATTAGATATATATAGTATTGAAATAGCAGATTTTTTAAATCAACTAAAAAAGTATTTGGATCTATTATTTAGAAAAACACGACGGATTAAACTTTCAAAGTTAATCCGCCGTGTTTTTATCAAAAGATAAACAAGAGGGGATTTCCCCTCTTGTTTTACATATATCCTTTTTCTTTTAGACTTAAGAACGTACTTGGTGTCACGATAATATGGTCAAGAAGTTCGATTCCTAGCAGTATACCGGCTTCGTGTATGCGTTTGGTGACTTCAATATCCTCACTACTTGGCGAACAATTAAATGAAGGATGATTATGTGAAATGATGATACTTGCAGCATTGTTGAGAATTGCTGACTTAAATACTTCCCGGGGATGTACTATGCTTGAATTTAGAGAACCTACATGACAACGATGGATGGCTACAACATCATTTTTTGTGTTTAAACATAATACAAGCAATACTTCTCTATCTTCGCTACCTATTAAATCTACTGCTAACATGCCACAATCCCTTGGACTCCGGACCTTATAAACTTCTGTTGCCTCATGATTTTCGCGAACCTCTTGTTTGATACGAACGATTTCAAAGATTGGATTGAATTTTGTCATTTTTACTTCCTCCTATGTTTTTTGGATTTTGTGAGCCGCAATCGAAGTCGGAAGGCTGAATTTTTTCCGATTTCTTGGCATGCCATGTAAACATGTGCAGCAATAAAAATGACAAGGAATTGCACAGCAATAGCTTAAATTTATTTTGTAGGAGTAACCGTTAAGCAAAAAAAATTTAACGGTCCTTGCATTTTTAGGTGAAACTTAGATAGCAGAGTGGTAGGCAGAATCTGCCGGGCTGATTGCTTTAGTTGAACGCACAATGTTGAAGGGAACGCACGCCCTTGGCGTTTCCGTATGGCGAGAGAAATCGAAAAAATGCCCTAATACAAGAACGCTGATTTTAGCGTTCTTTCTTTTTAGGGACTTACTGATCTTGGCATGCTATTGACTACTTCTTTTGTTTTGTTAAGGCATTATATGACCAGTGCTTTGCTTATTGAGAGACAATTTTATCTCTTTAATTAACAATAATTTCTATGGATATAAAACATACGTTCGCATATAATGAAGAGAAAAGGAGCGAACAAATGTGCGTAGTGAATTGTTAAAGTATTTGAAGCATGGATGGTTGGTTGAGTTGATGTATCTTTCCAAAGCCGGTGAAATTAGTAAGCGAAAAGTGAAAATCATTAAGGTTCAAGGTGATCTATTCCACGCCTATTGTTTTAACCAACATGCGAAAAGAACGTTTCTAATCGATAATGTACTCGCAGTTGCTCCCGTGTTTCCTAAAGAAAGAGGCGCTGTTTAATGAGGGAACAACAACAGGACGAAAACGATAATCTGGGCTATACCGATGATTGACTATAGCAAGGTTCCGAATCGCTCCATCGCCTGCATTGATATGATGAGTTTCTATGCTAGCTGTATGGCAGTTCTACATGATCTAGACGTTAAAACGGTTCCTATTGCAGTTGTGGGAAGCTTAGATCAAAAAGGAAGTGTAGTCTTAGCCGCAAGTCCAGCCATGAAGAAACGATTTGGAGTAAAAACTGGAACGCGTTTATTTGAAATACCCAACAGCCCGGAGATTAAATTATTTGAACCCATGATGGGATATTTTTTAAATATGTCGATGGCTGTAACGGAAATCCTCCACAAATATGTGCCTGCAGAGGCAGTACATGTCTATTCGATTGATGAAAGTTTTATCGATCTTACTGGAACCGAGAAATTGTGGGGTCCACCTGAGGAAACAATTATTAAAATTCAACGTGAAATACTAGACACACTTCAATTAAACAGTACAGCTGGTATGGGACCAAATATGTTAATGGCAAAACTAGCCCTTGATTTGGAAGGAAAGAAGACAGGTTTTGCAAAATGGACTTTTAATGATGTTCCAACGAAGCTATGGCCAGTTTCCCCTTTATCCGAAATGTGGGGGATCGGTCCCAATATGGAAAGAAACCTTAACAAAATGGGCATTTTTAAAGTGGGAGATCTGGCTAACTCTGATTTAAAAACCCTTGAATCGGTCTTTGGCGTTATGGGGAATCAACTCCTTTATCATGCTAACGGTATTGATTTATCGGAACTTGGTGCACCCATAATAGATAAACAAATAAGCTACGGTAAAAGTCAGATACTTATGCGGGATTATTACAAGAAAGAAGAGGTTTTAGCGGTCATTCTGGAAATGTGTGAGGATGTCGGAAAACGTGCACGGGATAAGTATCAGGCTGCACGTACAATCTCTCTCGGGTTAGGTTATAGTAAGAATGCTTTCGGTGGAGGTTTTAGTCGATCTAGAACCATACATGAAGCGACGAATGACACGATGAAAATTTATGAAGTATGTAAGCAGTTGTTCAAAGAAAATTATACCCAAAAACCAGTTAGACAACTTTCAGTGACCATCACTAAATTAGAAGATGAGCACTCTATGCAGTTAAGCTTATTTGAAAAAGAAAAGTGGAAGAATCGGAAGCTTGCAACTGCGATGGATAGTATACGTAATAGATATGGCTCCGCCGCACTACTTCGAGCTATTTCTTATACGGATGCTGGAACTGCAGTGAAGAGGTCTAAATTACTTGGTGGGCATAAAAAGTAGGAGGCATCCATGGATAAGCAAATAATAAGTGATAAGTTTAATCAGTTAGTAGATGAGTTATCAGTAAATAGACCTCGCGAAAATGTGATCGAATCCATTCATAAGGTGTTAAGTCTGTCTCCCCAACAAATTGGTGAGCTGATAAAGGCATCTAAGAGTACTTTATAATAAACGAAATAAATATTACCAAAACCCCTAATTCAAAATAGAATTAGGGGTTTTTCATATACATGTATACGAATATACAAGTATACATGTATATTAATATACATGTATACAAATGAAAAAATAATTTAAAAGCTAATAATATCAATAAATATCATAGATTATATTGCAATTATATATTACTAGTGTTACTTTTAAATTATCAGTTTTTTCTATGTGTCTACAAGTATACATTAATATAAAACATAATTTACTAATTAAAGGAGGACTCTTCATGAAAAACGCATCATGCCAAGTCGTTACATTTGGAAACTTTAAAGGTGGCACTGGTAAAACGACTAATAGTACGATGATCGCTTACTGTCTGGCAAACCTAGGATATAAAGTATTATTAAGTGATCAAGACCCTCAAGCCAATGCTACGAGTCTATTTTTAAGAACAAAAGCAACAATTGAAGATGATATTGTAACGTATGAAAAAACATTAATGTCGGCTATTCAAGAGGAAGATTTAAGCTCGATTGTTACCGAGATAAAAGAAAATTTATATTTGCTTCCTAGTTTTAGCGATTTTGCACAATATCCTAAACTATTGGAAAAGAAATTTCCTCAAGAAATTGACCGTGTGCAGTTCTTTTCAACATTATTGGAGCCATTAAAAGAAGACTATGATTTCATTTTTATTGATGTTCCTCCTACCATCTCGATCATTACCGATTCAGCCTTATATGCATCAGACTTTGTAGTCGTGGTATTACAAACACAAGAAAGAAGTTTACAAGGTGCGGAAGGGTTTACTACTTACTTACAGACACTAATCGATGATTATGATGCAGATTTAGATATTTTAGGTATACTCCCTGTATTATGGAAGAACGGGGCTGCGGTTGATATTCAAACATTAGATACAGCGAAAGAAATTTTTGGAGATCACAATATTTTTAAAAATGTGGTTAAACAAATGGAGAGATTAAAACGTTTTGACATGACAGGAATCACAGAAAATGACATGCATGATAAAAACGTTATTGAAAGTTATACAAAGGTTGCTAGGGAGTTTGTTGAACGGCTGGATATTGCTATTAATGGAGAACACACACCGACTGAGAATGGAGAGGTTGTAGATGTCTGATTTACTTAGAAAAAAACAGCCTGGAAAAATTCAGAGAAGCCAGACGGTCGTGCCTAAAAATACATTTAATATTAAAGATCTGGAAACAGTTCCAGAGAAAGTGCAAGAACCTGAATCTACTCCAGTATCGGTACCTAAGAAAACGACGGTCAGTAATCTGGTTGCTGAAAAATCCACTACGGTTCGGGTGAATATGAGTACCAAAAGCAAACTCAACGCTCTTGTGACGTTAGGTATTGCACAGACAGTCGATGAGGTGACAGATTTACTGATTAATGACTATTTGACGAATATTTTAACCAAAGACGAGAGAAAGCAATTTGAGATTATATTGGAACTTTATAAGAGAAAAATGAAATAAAACAGGAAAGGATGGGATAGCATACGCTAACTCATCCTTTTTAAAAAGCTGTATACGAATATACATGTAGATATGTAGACTCGTATACATGTAAATCTGTCTACATGTATACGAGTCTACAAGTATATTCGTATACAAGTCTACAAGTAGATATGTATATGAATGAAGAAAAGTAAAAAACGTAGTTTATTTGTTTTAAGAAATTGTTGGAATTTAGAACTTGAGAAACAAAAAAATCCCTATATAACAACAATTTCTCCTATAAAATATTATTCCTATTTGTATACATGTAGATTTGTCTACATGTATATTTGTATACGTGATTACATGTATATGGATAGATTTATCTACATGTATATGAGTCTACAAGTATATTTGTCTACATGTATATGGGTCTACATGTATATTTGTATACATGTAGACAGCTTTCGAAAAACGCTCAAACCCTTATTGTACAAGGGTTTTTTATCTTCTATACTTTGTTAATAGTTCGAGAGATTCTAAAAATACTCGGAATTAATAACAAAGGAAGGAGATGCGTAGTGAAAGATTTGACATTATTGTTTGATTTAATTTTGCACGAAGGATTAATGAAATATAAAAAGATCGGTTCACGCGCATCCTTACCAAACCGATTGAATGAAGATGAGACATATAGCCGAAATAAAAAAGGTGTTGTCTTTGTGACACGTTCCAAAGAAGACTTACATTCTTCTTCAGGAGTAAAAGGTTATATTATAACGTCAAAAGAATCCGTTATAGAAGACAGCGAGTCACTTTCTCATTGGACACCAAATATATTTAACTATGGCACATATACTAATGAGCATCGAAAATACATAAAAGGCCATGTGGAGACGAATCTACAACAAATTAATACATTTGTTGTAGATATTGATTCGAAAAGACAATCTTATACAGAAATTTTGTCTGCAGCGTTGGATCAAAGTATCGGAGTCCCTACACTTATCTTGGAAACACCAAAAGGTTTTCAAGTTTATTTTGTATTGGACAAGCCTTTATTTATTTCGAATAAAAATAATTATCGTGGATTAAAAGTTGCCAAGCGTATATCAGAAAATATAAAAAAAAGTTTAGCGAAAGTTTTGCAGGGTGTGGATGTTTCTTGCAATGACTTTGGCTTTTTTAGAATACCTAAAGATGAAAATATTCGTTGGTTTTCAAAAGAAATGACATTTGATTTTGGGAGTTTGATCGAATGGTCTAGACGACAAGACGATGATCATGGACGACACTTGTTTGTGGTTCATGAACAGAAAGCCATGCATGATGTTACCCAAGAAGAGTGGTTCCAGCAATTACTCGCTGCAAAACATGTAAAAGGACAAGCAGGGCAAATAGGGCGAGACAATCTTTTGTTTACATTGGCACTTGCTTGCTACAGTGCTGGAAAAGAAGAAAGTAATACGTTTAACTTGCTAGATGAGGTTAATTCGTCATTACATGCACCACTTAAACATTCTGAGGTTAGAAAAATAGTAGCCAGCGCTTATAAAGGTCGCTTTAAAGGTCCCCATTCATCCTACATACAACAACTCTTAGAAGAGTGGGGGAGTGGAAAAGAGGTTAATATCCAGTCGAGTAATGGTTGGCACAAATTCAAAAAGGCACGAAAAGATCGGAAACGAAGTCATTATGATGAATGGGAGACGGATATTTTAGCTTTTATCAACGAACAAGCAAGCACTTCAAGTCCAGTCATTTGGACCACACAAAATCAGTTGTGTAAACAGATCGGTATATCACGAAGCACATTTAACGAGGTAGTGAAGCAATCGACAAAAATAATGATGAGATCAAAAGGAAAAGGCTGCAAGGCACAAACGGGATTAACTTCTGTTTCTGTGCTTCTTCAATGTGCCTTAAATTACAACCAGACGAATCGTGCAATCTATTATGAGGCTATCAATAGCATGCTAGAGGAAAAGGACAATGCAGTAGCTATGGAATTGTTACAGGAAACATTAAAAACAGTTGAAAATGCAGTTAGACCAAGGGTCTATGACCTATTTACGTTCAATACTTCTTAATTGTCCAGTCTGCCATTACATATCTGTATACGTATTTAGACTTTTCCTTTATCAATTTATTTCTGCATCCATCAATCCATCATTTTTTCAACAAAAAAAGTATCCATCGATTAACGGATGGATACCTATTCTTTGGATGATTGCGATGACTTATATGTTTCAAATTTATCGAACAGTATATCTAGCTGCTTAGATTTAAAGTCTTCAGCAAAAGCTCTTGTGAATACTTCGGAAGGGTTAACATCGAGAACGTTACAGTAATGAATAATCCAACCGATGGAGAGGTTTACTTTACCATTCTCTGCTTTAGAAATCCTGGTGGCATATTGATCGCTCATTTTCTCAATCTGTTGGAGGGTTAATTTCTTTTCCAGACGTATGTCTTTTAAGGCTTTTCCGATTTTTTGATATATATCTAATTCAATATTGGATGTCATAGTTGGAAAGTCCTTTCAAGGAATCATATTCTTTTGACGCATTGTATGGTATACTGCATTTAAAATTTATCTTATAAGTTAAAATTTGATGATTATAATACTTTTTGAGAATTTTCATCATAAAAAATTTGATTACTTAACCTCAATAAATTTTTGAATGTATTAGTTCAATTATGTTCAGTATAGCATGGGTTTCCGGGCTTGTGAATAAAGAGACTTTATATATAAACTCTTTGCAGCATTAGATATACCCAGCATTTTCTTAAGGAATTAAGGAGAAAGGAGAATCTTTGATGAACAATAAATTTAATATATCGGATCAAGTAGCAGAGCGCTTTTATCGTCTTCCCAAAGTCTTTTTTACGAATGATTTATATAAAAAAATGAGCAATGACGCTAAAATTGCTTATGCATTGTTACAAGATCGATTAGAGTTGTCCATAAAAAATGATTGGTTTGATGAAGAGGGCAGTATTTATTTCCTATTTGGGAATGAACAATTAGGAGAGATTTTGAACTGCAGTAAACCAACCGTGATAAAGATAAAAAAAGAACTCCAGAAATGTGATTTGCTGGAGGAAAAAAGGATGGGGTTATCTAAGTCCAACAGGTTATTTTTATTGAAACCTGTGGCAGATCTAGAGGATATCAAAGCATTTAATTTAGAACAAAAAACCTCTTCATCCTTAGAGCCTCAACAGAAGTTAAATATTTTAACTTCCAGAAGTAAAAATTCTTTACTTCAAGAAGTTAAAAATTTTAACACTAATGATACTGATTTTAGTCATACTGACTTTAATGATACTGAAGTATCTATCCATCAGGGTATTGCAAGTTTAGATATACCGGTTATGCTACAAGAGGTTTTGATCGATAATCAAGAGCGATTGATGGATGACATGATTAAGGTAAAAGACATCGAGCGCCATTATAAAGCACATGCTGGGATATTAACCGACTATCAATACGCTAGTGCGCTTCAATATTCACTGGAAAAGACCAAAGGGAAGATCAAAAATATATCTGCCAGGTTAACCAAAGCGGTGGAAGATAAACAGAAATGGATTAGAGAACAGCAAGCTTCACAAGGAATCAAGAAAGAAGAAATGGTACCAGAGTGGTTTGAAGAACATAGAGAATCGCGTGTTAAAAAAAGCGAAGGAATAGAGGAACTGAGTGAGGAAATGAAAATGAAAAGAGAACAATTGTTAAAAGAGCTAAGAGGATAATTCTTTTAGCTCTTTTTATCCTAAATGTTAAAATTATTTTTGATTATTTTAACAATAAAGTCTGTTGGTAAGCTTTATTTGATGAATTACAATACTTAAGTACTATTTTAAAAGGGTTATTAATGCCTAGGAAAATTATGGATTTTTCACTTGCCTAAATGTCGGCAAATTGTTAAGGTGTAAATAACAAGATTTGGGAGGTGGAAAAATGTTTGAGAGAATTCAGGGATTCTTAAATACATTGTTTAGTGATATGCAAGGAACGTTTATTACTATTTTCGCAATCGGGTTACTTATTTGTGCCATTGGGGTTTGGGCGGGTGATGAACAATCGTCTCCGAAGTTTAAGAACGGGATTAAATTATGTGTGATAGGGGTGGTGTTATTCTTACTTGCTAAACCAGTGATTGAATATGTTCAAACGAATCTGTAACTAGAAAGATGTGATGAAGATGCGTTCAGAAGAATATTTTGATCGGCAGGAACGATTAAGAGCTTCTGGAAAAGTAGAGTTGCCCTTAAACATTGATACGAAGAAATATCTGTATGGGAATATCTCATTCCAAGATGTTTTCATCCTCTCACCCTTTATTATTTTAGGGATTGTGATTTCTTATTTTATTTATCGTATGGGGATGCTAGATCAAAAAACGATATTAATAGCTTTTACACCTACTCTACTCGTTGCTGTTTTTCAATTAAACAAGCATCCTGTTCGGAAAAACTTGTCGTTGTTGCAATATAAAATCATTTGGAAGTTTAAAGCGAATCACCGCAAAAAAGAATTCTATTACGCGAAAGGGGAATTACCGATGAACCGAAAAGCTGGCGATACACGAATGGAACTAGGGTTATCCAATATTGCCAATGGTTGCATCGAATCCTCCAGTCATCAGTTGATTAAAGTACTAGAAGTGTCCTCTGTGAATCTATCACTAATGAATGAGTTATCAAAAGAACGAGTTTTGGAAGCCTATCAGTCATTTTTAAATGACACGGGAGAAAAGCAGGTCCAGCTGATGCAAGTGGCCCAACCGGTAAACTTAACGAATTATCTGATGTGGTTCAATGAGCAATTGGAGTCGGATTCTTCTTATGCCAAGCGAGTTTTGAAGCAGGGGTATTTTAATCAAATTGAACGTATTCAAAAATCAAAGAATATGGTGACGAGAAAGCGCTATGTCGTAATATCAACACCCATGACAAGTACGGATAAGGATTATATGAAAATCGATACAACCGCGAATATCCTAAAAGCAAAGTTAGAACAGATGCTTAGCGGTTATGAAAAGCTAGATGTGAAAATCCTTCATAACGATGAATTGTTAAAGTTCTACTATGCATGTATTGATTTTGAAAGTGCCCAGGCGCAAGGGGAAAATATCATCAATAAGACAAATGCCAATGCAGACGTGATCATCGGGAAGAATACAGCAAAAGAACTCTTAAACTATTATAAGAACCAGATGAATGAACGGTTCGAGTAGGAGGTGTAGGGATGAACTGGTTCAAACAGAAGTTTTCTAAAAAAAAGCAGGAAGAGACATTTGAAGAGTCGATTGGTGGGATGAATCGATCCCTCTTAACGGTACTTGCTCCAGACAATATCACTGAGTTTGACTCGTATGTACGTGTCGGTGCAAACTACACGAGAACATTACTGATTGTTGATTATGATCCGGTGCAAGATCAAAATAAAATTCAGCAGGTCACAGAACTTCCCGAGAATGTTTCCATCGTCAATTATGTCCAGGAGTATCAGACGGGTGAAGTTCGCACGCAGCTCGTTAAAAGTATTAAACAAAACCGGATGAAGATGAATACGAGGTTTGCCGATGAAAACACGTTGATTGATGCGCAGGGTCAAATTGATAGTGCATCGGAGATGTTAAAAAATCTGGCATACCGAAACGATAAAATCTTCTTATTTCATACACTCATTCATTTGGTCGCAAGTTCCGTCAGCGAGCTAGATCAATTGACAACAACCGTTAAAAGCAAGTTCTCCAAAATAGGTATTGTTCATAACCCGACAGACCGTGCCATTGATGCCTACCGTTCCTTTTTGCCCCTAAATGAAAACAAAGTGAATGAGTTGACGTACAAAATGAGTAACTCAGAAGCCATATCTTACTTTTTTCCGTTCCATGAAAATGAAATGTTCTCCCAAACAGGACTGATCAAGGGTCGTAACATGACGACTGGAAATGTAGTCATTGTAGACGATACGACTCTACTAAACCGACATGAGTTCGTTATTGGGATTTCCGGGATTGGAAAGTCTACGTACCTCTTTGCGAACATGACCAATAAACACATGCTAGGCAGAAAAATAATCACCATTGATCCAAAGGGTGAATTTGGACGAGCTTACTCTGATTTAGGCGGTGCATGGGTGAAGTTTCAACTAAAAGGAGGGAACCGAATAAACCCGCTTGATTTACCGAAAGTGAACGACAAAATCAAATTAGAAGAGACCGAGTTCGGTAATATCCTGTTAACGAAAATCTCTAATCTTCTCGTCATGTTCCGGTTAATGTACAGCGGTATGACAGATCTCCAAGAAGAGATTCTGAGTAGCTATATTCAAAAGGCTTACGCAAATAAAGGCATCAGTGATTCAACGAACACGAATGGTCTACAAGTGACCGATTATCCAACGCTGCAGGATCTATATGATTTGATTGAAGAGGACCGGAATAAAGATACGTATTTATATGAGTCCATGCAAGACTTCCACACGACGCTTAAAACGTATGTATCGGGGATGTATTCGGAGCTCTTTAACGGTCACACGAACATAAACATCGATAATGAGCTGGTTTGCTATGACTTGAAAGAGATGAGCAACAATGAAAAGATTCAACGCATTCTTTTTTATAACATTCTGTCGCATACGACTTACGAGATTATGAGTGGTGATCGAAAGCCTAGTGAGATTTTTATAGATGAAGCACATGTGATCGCCGATCCGAAAGTTCCAAAAGCAATGGAGTTTATCTATTTTATGATGAAAGTCTTGCGCTCCTTCAATTGTGGCATCACTACTGCCTCACAATCGGTAGAAGATTTTCTTTCCGCAAGAGACGAAAACCGGAATTATGGAAAAGCGATCATTACCCAATCCATTCAGCGTCTGTATTTACCGATGAGTGAGGAAGAGCTGAAGTATCTGGAAGAAGAACTAGGCAACACCTTTTCCAAAGGGGAAAGAGAGACGCTCATCTTAAAAGATGGGAAGAAAAAAGAACAGGCAGGAAAGGGAATTTTCTACACTGGTTCCAAAAAGATCAAACTCGAAGTCCAGCTCAACGAAGTCACGGAAATGCTGTGGTTTGACCAAAAAAGTATCAACGATATCACCATTTAGAAGGGGAGGGGATGAATATGAAAGAAACGGCCAAGACAATTGGACATTTCCTCCTTCTGAAAGTGTTGTTCAATCCGTTAGGGCTAATTGTTTTAGGTAGCGTAGCTTTGGTGCTCATCATCCCTTTTGTAATGGCTATGAACGGAAAAGATAAATCCTTTAACCTGGAGGACCCCAATAGCAACATAAATGCCCTCTCAGGCTTCGCAGGAGGTGCTTATTGTTCGGTAGATGGAGAAATCAACGAAGAGCGCTGGAACGCGAAAATGAGCATCTCAGGTGTCTTTTCGGATAAAGGAGAACTTTTTATTGAAATTGCAAGCAAACAAGGAATTGATCCCGTTTTGATGGCTGCGATTGCTTTACATGAAACCACGAATGGTACCTCGAGCGCTGTTATAAAGAAGAATAATCCTGGAGGGTTAATGGGATCTGATGGATTGATGACGTTTTTGACGTTAGAGGAAGGATTAGAAGCGATGGGGCAGACGCTACACAACCGCATTATAAAAGATGGATTGGTCACGATTGCTGATTTGGGGTCGGTGTATGCACCGATAGGGGCAGATAATGATCCAACTAATTTAAATGCACACTGGGTACCGAATATCACAACGATTGTCAGTTCCCTTGGTGGTTTGACAATGAACTGTACAGTTCAGATTGGGGATTTTGTGCAGCCGATACCGAACGTCACAATCAATTCAAACTTCGGAGTGCGCGTTCATCCTATCACAGGTGCGATAAGCAAACATGAGGGTGTGGACCTTGCTTGTAGTAACCCTGATCCAATTTATGCAGCGAAAGATGGGCGAGTAGTTTTTGCAGAGTTTCCGGATGCACCTCTTCACACATACGGCAATATCGTTGTCATTCAGCATGAAAACAATGTCTACAGTGCTTACGCTCATCTAAGTGTAATCAGCGTGGAAGTAGGACAAGAAGTACGTCAGTTAGAGGTTATAGGTGCATGTGGCACAACAGGACGTTCGACAGGCGACCATCTTCATTTCGAAATCCATTTGGGCAGTATGTTTAACAATCGTGTTGATCCAATGACATATCTTACCCAAGAAACGAAGGAGTGAGTAAGGAGATGGAAGGAAGACCGAGACTCTTGAGTATTTTACTACTCATCGGAATAGTGGCTTCATTGTTACTGGCTTTTAACTTATGGTCCTCTAACAATGAGCTAAAGAACAAGAATGAAAAGCTGTCCTATACTATTGACGGTATGAAGCTAGCTGCCAGCGAAGAAAATGAGTTGTTTACGAAGACAGAGACATTTTTGCATGATTCGATGCAAGGTAAAGCGATGGATCATTTTACCAAAAGGTATCAACAAGAATCACAAAAAATGATAGATGCTGGTGAATTTAACGATGGTTCTATCAGCGAAATGAAAGAGATTGAAGTCTTTAATATTTCGGTGCGAAAGCAAGATGAAGATATGCGCGTATATGCTATCTATAAAGTGACGTTAACAGGTATTGAAGGTGAATTTGTAAAACCAGGAGATCAATCCGTGCTATTCCTCATGTCAACGATTGAGTGGGTGAAAGAGAAAGGAGAATATAAAGTCGATAAGCATACATTAGAGCCGCTTAGCTCTGCAGAAGAAGTAGTAAAAAAAATCACGTCTTAAGTGAGTTGAAGGAAGGTGTTAAGAATGGATTTATTGGCTGTGATCCAAAGAAGGCAACAACAGATGCAACGACTCATCGATCAGGTTATCGATCGTCTAGCCAAAAAAGAGATTGATAAATCAAAACGCTATTATGAATTGCAGTATGGCCAGTCACTGAGTGAGCAAGAAGAAATCGAAATCAAAAAAGGCATTGTCCTCCGCCTCGCTTTCTTCGTGTTCATTCCAACTCTTATTCTTTTCCTGCTACTCATGGGAGGTGGAACAGGATGAAGAAGATATTAGTTTTGATACTTTTCCTGATTGGATTCTCATCTTTAGGTAGTTTGATTGTGAGTGCTGCCGAAGGAGATTTTATGGAAGATACCCTAACCGAATACGAAAAAATTCAGCCTGCAGAAGAAGTAAATCGTGCAGAAGGATATATGGAGAAGACTTTATTTCTAGATAAATACGATTACGAAACCAACCAATTTGACTGTAAGTGGTATGAAGTCATGTGCCAAACTAATGGCTTTATTTTTACGACTGTTAGTGGTTTTGTATTTGCGGCACTTGATAGTTTTAGTCAGTTCCAGTTAGATTCTACCACGATCACTGGAAACCCCACATATGAAGGATATATGCTGAACTTCAAATCCTTAGCTTGGACGATTACTTCTATTTTTATATTGTGGCAGACGGTTAAAATCGTTGTTTTGTATTCAGCTAATGGGGATGAAGGCATGAACACCCTTTATGAAAAAGTTGTGGCGATTATAACAGGAGCAATATTACTAGGTATATACCCGCAATTATTCAATTGGATACTAGAATTAACACATCTTTTGACGGAGACGATGCTAACCAATCCAGCTACGCACTATAATGTCATGCAAGTAATGGCGGTTAATTCTGTGGGATATGGAATTATTTTAATGTTTGTAGTGTCTGTTATTCTGTTTGTATTCTTCTTATCCATTATGTATAGAACCGTGCTATTTGTAATTCTTTATATTTCTGGTGTATTAGCGATTCCTACTATAGTCAATGATCAGTATAATTTCTTCGGATTATGGCTCAAGATTGTTGTTAGTAACATTTTGACGTTAACACTGCAGTTGTTGTGTTTTGTGCTCGGTGTCAAAACGCTGATTAGCTTGGAAAGTGGCAATATGTTAATTGGCATGTTGTTTTTCATTGTAGGGCTAACCATCCCTACTTTATTAAATCAATTTGGATCTTCCACCGGCTCTGCGAAAGCAGTTGGATCAACCGTGAAGTATGTGGCTAGATATGCGAAAAGATAAGGGGATGAATATCGTGAAAAAGAGAATCTTGTTAAGCCTATTTTCAGTGTTACTTTTATTCTTCATTACTGGATGTAACCAGGTTGAAACCAAAAATAGTGATGAAGAAAAAACAAACAGAGTATTTTCCGAAAAAGATAAAGAAAAAGCAATTAAAATGGTTGAGGACTTAAATGAACAGCTTGAAGTCTTCGAAAGTGAAGCTAATAGGGCAATATCTCAAAAGGAAATTGATATTGGAGATAATGAAGTATTTATTGAAAAGTTGAATGCAATGAGTGAAAAAGTAGTAATTAAACCTTTTCTTGAAAAATTTCCAGGAGCTCTAATTAGTAATAGAGGAGATTTGAAAGCTATTTATTCTCCAGAGAGTGCAGATGATTGTACTTTTGGTAATTGTAATTATGATTCTATTAATGTCCCTACACTGGATGTAGGTAAAGAGGAGTGGGTTATTTATAGTTCCGAAGAATTTGAAGTTGATGAATTAACATTATCAAATGTAGATATGATCTATTCAAATGAACAAGGTAGTGAATCGACTTATATTAGCTTTGTAAAAGGTGAATCAGGCGAACTATATTTTTCTTTTAACCCAATTATTAACTCTTTAAATTTCAATCTTAAAGAATGGGATCAAGAGTTTGCATCTATAAAATCTGATGTTCCTGAAAGTGAAGTTAAAGCTGAAGAAGAGGAATTTAGGAAAGAAGTAGATGAAGTTTTAGCGAAATATCCGCCACTTCAATAATTATCAATTAGATGAAAGGGTGAAAGTGAGATGGTACTTCGAACGGTTGCTAATAAAGTCGGTACTATTGAGGTCAGTGGCAATACCATTTCCTATTTACAGCCATTATCGACTTTTAATACACAAGAAATGGATTTAATTGAAAAAAGGTATAGGGAAAAAATGAACTTGCTACAGGGGCACCCTCAAGTAGTACCTGCCAAGGATATTAACTTTCAGTCTGGGCAGGTTTGTTATGCTTATGATGTTACGGGTTATAAATCGTTTAATTCGCTTAAAACGATGTATTTGGAAGATAAGCTACCATATTATTTATCCTTAATTGAGCTTGCAAAGAATAAAGAAATAAAGGTTCTATGGAACGCACAAAATTTACTGATAGATGAGGAAAACCAGTTAGTCAAAGTTATGGTTATAGAGAACGACGCTTTAGACATTGTGAACGATACATCTATTTTAAATATAGTGAAAGAGCTTATAGTAATTTCACTAACAAATCTGGAACAAGTTTTTGGGCGTCCAAAACGTAGTGACTTTTTTGAACAAAGAGAAGAAGTTATTCAATTCACGGAAATGATTTATTTACGGTTGAATTCGCTTCACCAGATAAAAGAATATATTGAAGTAATGAATGAGGAAGTTCAAGAAAGAAAGCGACAGGAACAAGCAGAATTTGAGAAACGAATGGCCAATAATAAGGTTGCATCGTTTTTGCAACGTACTCCTTTCAAAATTGCTAGAACAAACAATACGGACCAACGTCGTATAGTGAGTTTAGATAATAATCATACAAAGAAGCCGATGGTGGTTGGAAAATCTAGAGGAAATAACAAACGGTTTCTATTGGGAACCGTCGGGATAGTAATAATTGCGATTGTACTTAACTTGGTTTTGACTAATGCTAACAAAAGTGCACTATCCACCAATCAGTCAGTATCATCTGCTAGTGGAGAAACGAACATGGAACCCTTGTATGTACAAGCGCTTCTTGGTGAATCAAAAGAATTGATGGATAGACTTTCGAAAAACGAGTATGATTCTTTGAGTGAAGACCATCAAAATCTATTGACCCAACTATGGTTGGAACAAGGTGAATATCAAAAATTACTTGAACAGGATGAAAAGGCTGTAAGTCTTATCACGGAGTATCTAACGAATCAAAACAAAACAAAAGAGCTAGATAGGCTGCAAGAGTTGATAAAGGTAGATAATCCACATATAGCATTTGCAAAAGGGGTTTTAGCAAAAGATCCTGAGACAGTTATTAATAACAGGAATTTGGTAGAATTAACAGATGAACGAAAAACACATGTTGTGAACGCATTGCTTCAAACGGGTGAAGTTGAAAAAGCTAAAATGTTTGTGAGTGAAAAAGCTCCAGAAAATGATGGATTGATGGATACTGTAATAGCTGCAGAGAAAAATGCTGTAGAATTAAAAGCATTAGAAGAACAACAAGTACTATTACAGAAAACCATCGATGAAAGCGAAGACCAGTTGAAAGTTTCTGAAGCGAAACAGAAGATAAATGAAGTGAATAAAAAGATAAATGAGTTAAAAAAGTAGAAGAATTGTGAGGTGTAGCATTTGCATACGAAAAGAGTAGGGAAATTAGGGAGGATAGTACTTCCAAAAGATATCCTAGATCGCTTTAAGTTAGAAGTTGGTGATCTAATTGATATTTCTCATACTGATACTCAGATAATTGTAGAACCTCACCGGGAATCGTATGTCTGCGCCATAACGGGTAAGGTATCGAATGAGGCAGTGAAAATTGGGGAAGCGTGGATTAGTAAAGAAGGCATTAAGAAGTTAATTGAATATATGAATCAATAATGATTTTAAGACGATTAGCCTGTGCAAGGGTCAAATCGTCTTTTATTTAAACGCTCATTTCACTTACATAACTTAAAAGATATTATTGTACAATTAAGAGTGTAGGTGTTTTGTTGTCTCTAAATGAAAATAAGTGGATAGAAGCGAGTCTCGAATTGTCAACAAGGTAATCTAGCAAGGGGATATACAATCTAAACTACAATCTAGAACTGTTTGTTGATAATCCATTTGTAGTGAATCTATTTAAATTAAAGGAGAGCTGAAACAAATGGTTAAGAGTCCAAAAAATAATAAGAACAATTTGAAAGAAAGTCTTCAAAATTACACTGCAGAATCATTACGTTCATCGCCAGCTTTATTGGACGGCATGAGAAGTAATAGTACAATACAAGAAACATTACGTTCATCGCCAGCTTTATTGGACAGCATGAGAAGTGTTAGTGCAGTACAAGAAACATTACGTTCATCGCCAGCTTTATTAGACAGCATGAGAAGTATTAGTGCAGTACAAGAAACATTACGTTCATCGCCAGCTTTATTGGACAGCATGAGAAGTATTAGTGCAGTACAAGAAACATTACGTTCATCGCCAGCTTTATTGGGCAGCATGAGAAGTATTAGTGCAGTACAAGAATCATTACGTTCATCGCCAGCTTTATTGGATAGCATAAGAAATATGGGTGTAGTACAAGGTTCGTTTGGTTCATCAACAGCTTTAATGGACACCATGAGAAGTATTAGTGCAGTACAAGAATCATTACGTTCATCGCCAGCTTTATTGGATAGCATAAGAAATATGGGTGTAGTACAAGGTTCGTTTGGTTCATCAACAGCTTTAATGGACACCATGAGAAGTATTAGTGCAGTACAAGAATCATTACGTTCATCGCCAGCTTTATTGGACAGCATAAGAGATATGGGTGTAGTACTAGGTTCTTTTGGTTCATCAACAGCTTTAATGGACACCATGAGAATAATCGCAACGCGGAGAAATGAAATTGCAACAGCAGCATTGAAAATACCAAAAATCCACGAAACAGTAAACTCAGTTCTTAATGAATTATCAACAAAAAACCTAAATTTAAGTGAAACATTACAAACATTAAGTAGTTTAAATCTCTCCTTAGAGCTTTCAGATGCATCAGATCCAGATGAAAAATTCAAGGTTGAAGATAATGAGTTTACCAGGTATTGGATTACAATATACAAACAAATAATCAAGACTTATGGTGTTGTAAATTCCTCTCTCGTCTTTCAATCATTAAGAGATTTAATCTCAATATTAAGCTTAATTATCACCATGCAAGGTGGGGATGCTCCACAAGTTAATTTATATAATTTTACTGATAGTAATTTGGAAGTCAACATTATAGGAGTTGAGATGGACGTAATAATATCGGATCCCAAAGAATTAGATTCTAAAGAACATGATGAGAATGAGAAGTCGGAAATCATAATAGATCCAGGCATAAGAAGTTGATAATACATTTTAAGCTCTTTTATCTATTAAACCACCGTTTATATACGAAAATGATATGAATTTTATGATATGGTCCCGCCGACAATATATTATTGATCTGGTTAAAAGTAAAACCACTAAAAGTGATCAAACTCTATTATTGCAAAATTAGTCTGAATTTAATGCTCGATTATAAAATCGCAAAACCACTAATGGTTTTGCGGTTCTTTTTATTTATACTTTGCTCTGTGTTAAACCTAGCTATTGGAATCATACATACATATCCAAATTATACTTGTTAATATATAGTAAATTATAATTACAATTTAAGAGGATGTAGATAATAATGGAGATTGCTAAAGCACATTTGATTCAGATTCAATGGGAAGGTCCATATAAATTAATAGAACTCCCTTCTTTAATGAGAGAAGATACTGATTATGGAATCTATCAGATTTACGGTAATCATCCAATTTATGGTAATGATGTTTTATTGTATATTGGTAAATCAGATTGTCAAACAATCGGAAAAAGAGTTTTTCAAGAGGATTGGATTAATACTAATGATTCAAATAATATTAAAATTTATGTTGGAAGATTACATGGCCCGCAAAATCCAACTTATGAAATATGGTCAAAAGAAATTGATTTAGCTGAACGCTTACTAATTTACGTTCATAAACCTGCTTATAATTCGAAAAGCATATCCTCGCTTCCAGATTCTGAGTTGCAGAATATACATATTCTTAATTGGGGGCATCATAGGAATCTACTTCCAGAGCTTTCTGGATTAAGATGGACTAGTAAGCTTAATTATTTAAAATACGAAACATATAAATGGGAATGATTTTACCCATTTCTTGTATTTTATAATTACTATTCTTCACATCTAACGTTACAAATTAAAAGCATAATAATGCATTTTTTAACGCTTAAAAAAACAATACACTTGCCACATAACAGTTGATTATTAAGAGAATAGTTCTTTCAAAATATGGTAGAATTGTCTTATATAGATTCATTGAAGGTGAGGGGGATTTACGTGGCGTATCAATCTGAACAACAACTGGAAAATGAAATGATTCGTCAGCTCACTCATCTTGGCTACGAAAAAGTTTCAATCCCTTCCATAGAACACTTACAGCAAAATTTTCGCAATCAAATTAACCGCCTAAATAAAGAAAAGCTAGATGGATCTCCATTATCCGATAAAGAATTTGAACGCTTACTCCTGAAAATAGAAGGGAAAAGTGTTTTTGAATCTGCCAAAATTCTGCGTGATAAAGAAACGATTACTCGAGATGACGATAGCACGCTGTACTTACTGCTATTTGATACACAAAATTACAAGAACAATCATCTTCAAGTAACGCATCAAACAACTGTAATAGGCAGGTATACAAACCGCTATGATGTGACGCTCCTCATTAACGGACTACCACTTGTGCAAATCGAGTTAAAACGACGTGGACTACACTTTTCGGAAGGCTTCAACCAAATCATGCGATACCGCAAAGACTCTTACGGTGGTTTATTTAACTATTTGCAAATTTTCGTGGTTTCAAATGGCATGGATACAAAGTATTTTGCTAACTCTGATCGCGAACCGATGAAGAGTCATATGTTTTTCTGGTCAGATGATTCGAATAAGCGAATTGCACGGTTAGATGATTTCACAACATCATTTTTCCACCCCCTAATGATTCAAAACCTTATCAGTAAATACATGATTGTAAACGAAACTGACAAGCACTTAATGGTCATGCGTCCTTATCAAATTTATGCTGTAGAGCGCATCATCAAACAAACGCTTGAGAAGGAAGAAAACGGTTATGTGTGGCATACAACGGGAAGTGGCAAGACCCTTACCTCTTTTAAAGCAAGTGAACTTCTGTCGCAAGAAGAGAAGATTAAAAAAGTGATTTTCTTAGTCGATAGAAAAGACTTAGACACGCAAACTATGCAAGAATTTAACAAGTTTGAAAAAGGCTCAGTTGATACAACAGATAAAACAGACGTCTTAGTGAAACAACTGCAAGATCCACTTAGAAAGCGAATTATCACCACGATTCAAAAGATGGCAAATGCTGTGAAGAATCCAAGGTACGAAGCTATCATGAAGCTTTATGAGAATGAAAAGGTCGTATTTGTTATTGATGAATGTCATCGTTCTCAATTTGGTGAAATGAACCGTCTCATTAAAAAACATTTCAAACAAGCACAATATATTGGATTTACAGGTACCCCTCGCTTTGTAGCAAATAAAAGCCAAGATGGTCGTACAACATCTGATTTATTTAAAGACTGCCTTCATACGTACCTGATTAAAGATGCTATTAATGATGGTAACGTATTAGGTTTTTCGGTGGAATATATTCGGACCATTAAAGGGAAAGAAGGGGTAGACGATGTAACAAAAGCCCCTGGTATTGATCAACAAGAGCTGTGGATAGCAGATTCTAGAATCACCATGATTGCAAGGCACATTACTGAAATTCACGGAAATAAAACAAGCAATAAAAAATACACAGCTATTTTCACAGTTGAAAGTATTTCTGCAGCTATTAAATATTACGATGCTTTCAAGAAACTAGACACTTCACTGAAGATTAACTCTATTTTTACTTATGGAACCAATGAAGAAAGCGTTGAAAATCAAGAACATTCTAGACATTCTTTAGAGCGTATCATTACAGACTATAATGAAGAATTTGGCACCAACTTCTCAACAGATACCTTTTCTCAATATTTTGCAGATGTTTCGAAGAAAGTAAAGACTGCACAAATTGATTTGTTAATAGTAGTTGATATGTTTTTAACGGGCTTTGATGCGAAAACACTTAACACTCTCTATGTCGATCGCAACTTGAAGTACCATAACTTAATTCAAGCTTTTTCCCGCACGAATCGTATAGAAGGTGCAAAGAAGGTGTACGGAAATATCGTTTGTTATCGCAACTTAAAAGACGCTACTGACGAAGCGATACGTTTGTTCTCTCAAACGGGAGATACAGGTGTCGTATTAATGAAAGAATATAGTCAATATCTGGCCGATTTTAAGGATCAGTTGGAAGTTTTACTTCAAATTGCCGAGTCTCCTCAAGTGGTGGATAATCTTGAGGGAGAAACAAAACAAAAAGAATTCATTCTAGCTTTCCGAGACCTCACAAAAGTCCTTACAAAACTTAAAACGTTTGTAGAATTTGATTTTATAGCAGAGGATTTGGGGATTGATGAACAAACGTACCAAGATTATCGAAGTAAATATCTGCACCTGTATGAAATCAATAAGAAACCAGAAGGGCTGAAAGTATCAGTTATTGATGACGTTGATTTTGAAATTGAACTCATGCAAACGGATCGTATTGATGTGGATTACATACTGGAATTATTACGTAATATAAACTTTGATAATAAACATGAACGTGATGCAGCTGTTCGAAGAGCGATTAAAGAAGTAAATGCTTCAGCTAGTGATGAAATGCGATTAAAACGAGATTTATTACTTGAATTCTTAAAACAAGTAGCTCCAACGCTTTCGAAAAACGATTCTGTGGATCAAAAGTTTCGTGATTTCGAACATGAAAGACGCAAACAAGAAATTAAAGACATGTCACAGCAAGTCCAAGTGGCGGAAGAAAAACTAGAATACTTCTTACGTGAATTTGAATATAAAGGGGTTTCCCCTGACCAAGAGATCAATGATGCTATCAAAGCACCATTTAAAGAAAAGCGAAAACGCGTACAAGCCGTGAAAGATTTTATTTATTCAAACGTACGAAAGTATTCATAAATTGAGGAGATTTTATATATGACAACTTCAGAAAAACAACGTCTGCAACAGGCAGAATTGCATAAAAAACTATGGACGATGGCGAATGACTTACGTGGCCAAATGGAAGCTTATGATTTTAAAAACTACATATTAGGATTAATTTTCTATCGCTATCTTTCTGAAAAGACAGAAACACGTATTGAAAAGTTACTAGAAGAAGACAACATTGCTTACGAAGATGCATGGAAAGATGAAGAATATAAAGAAGGATTAATTGAAACATTACTTGTAGAAATCGGTTTCGTTATTGAACCTGAATTTCTTTTCTCTTCGATGATCAAAGAAATTCATAAAGGTGAAAAAGGGACCTTCGATATTGAACTTCTACATAAAGCTATTAAAGCAATTGAACAGTCTTCTTTAGGAACAAGTAGCCAACAGGATTTCGAAAATTTATTTGACGACATGGATTTAACCTCTACTAAATTGGGACGTGATGTGAAGTCACGTTCAAAGCTTATTGCCAAAATCATGGTGAGCATAAATGAAATTCCGTTCTTACATGATGACGTTGATATTGATGTATTAGGTGATGCCTACGAGTATCTCATCTCTCAATTCGCTGCCAACGCTGGGAAGAAAGCGGGCGAGTTTTACACACCACAACAAGTTTCTAAAATATTGGCGAAAATAGTCACGCACAATAAACGCAATTTAAAAAATGTGTATGACCCAACATGTGGATCAGGATCACTTATGTTGCGTGTTGCCAAAGAATCCAATGTTCGATTATTTTATGGACAAGAACTTACGACAACTACATTCAACTTAGCGCGAATGAACATGTTGCTACATGACTTACGCTACACAGACTTTGATATTAAAAATGACGATACTATAGAAAACCCTCGCCACATCGACATGCGTTTTGAAGCTGTGGTAGCGAATCCTCCATACAGCGCTAACTGGAGTGCAGATTCGAAATACTTAGATGATGACCGTTTCAGTGCATACGGAAAGCTCGCGCCAAAATCGAAAGCCGATTTCGCGTTTATTCAGCACATGATTCACCAGTTAGATGATAACGGAACTATGGCTGTTGTACTTCCTCATGGCGTTCTATTTAGAGGCGGTGCAGAGGGTGTTATTCGCAAATATTTAATTGAAGATAAGAACTATTTAGACGCAGTTATTGGGTTGCCAGCTAATGTTTTCTTTGGGACATCGATTCCTACATGTATTTTAGTATTCAAGAAATGGAGAGAAGCTGGGGATAACGTAATTTTTATAGATGCTTCTAACGAGTTTGAAAAGGGGAAGAATCAAAACAACTTAACAGATGAAAACGTGCAAAAGATTATTGAAACCTACGTGAGTCGTGAAAGCATTGAGAAATATTCATATGCAGCATCATTAGATGAAATCAAAGGAAATGACTATAACTTAAACATTCCTCGTTACGTTGATACATTTGAAGAAGAAGAAGCAATCGATTTAGAAGCTGTTTCAAAACGTTTGAAAGAAATTAATGAAGAGATCGCAGAAATTGATGTGGAATTAACGAATTATTTTAAAGAGTTAGGGGTGTAGGAGATGAATGTGCCTAAATTAACCTTTACAAAGGATATTAAATATAAAAAATTCAGGTTAAGAGACTTAGCAAATGTTGGGTCTAGCAAGAGAATATATGCTAATGATTATGTCAATGAGGGTATTCCTTTTTTTAGAGGTAAAGAAATATCAGAAATTAATGCTGGTAAAACACCAAAGGATATCTTATATATATCCCAAGAAAAGTATAATGAGTTAAATTCGAAGTTTGGTGCGCCAAATGGTGGAGATATTTTAATTACTGCAGTGGGAACCATTGGTAATTTGATGATTGTACCAGAAGAGTTTACTTTTTACTTTAAAGATGGAAATTTAATCTGGATTAATAATATAAGTGAAGATATCAATAATAATTTTCTTTACCATTCATTAGATTCAGGTGTGGTTAAGAAAAAAGTAATGGATCTTGCTAGCGGATCTAATCAAAAGGCTCTAACAATTGTAGGATTAAGTAAACTTGAACTAAACGTTCCATTGCTAGCAGAACAAGCTAAGATTGCTAATTTTTTTGACAGATTGAATAAAAAAATCCAAAAGCAACAAGAAAAAGTTGAGTTGTTGAAACTGCAGAAAAAAGGGCTTATGCAGAAGATTTTTAGTCAAGAGTTGCGGTTTAAGGATGAGAATGGGGGGGATTTTGGGGAGTGGGAGTCTTTTTTGTTTGGGAATGTAGTATCAAATAAGAGTCCTAAAGTAAATCCAGAAGATGGTTCTGATTTAAACATGTGTATTGAGCTTGAAAATATTGAATCTGGAAGTGGAAGAATAATAAAAGATACAAACTATGTTGATCAGACAAGTATGAAAAACAAGTTTAGCAGAGAATCGGTTTTATTTGGGAAGTTACGCCCGTACTTAAAAAAATATTGGTTTTCCGACTCAGAAGGTATGTGTTCAACAGAGATTTGGGTTTTAAGTCCATGTGTTTCAAATCTTGAGAAAAAATTTCTATATTATTTTATTCAAACTGAATACTTTATGGTGTACGCAAACAAGTCTTCCGGGTCAAAAATGCCAAGAGTCGATTGGAATATTATTTCAAATATGGAATTTATGATTCCGACGATAAAAGAACAACAAAAAATATCCGGTTTTTTCTCAACACTTGATAATAAAATTGATTATGAAAACAGTAAAATTGAATCACTAAAGAATCAAAAAAAGGGATTTATGCAACAAATGTTTATATAATCTCTAAAATTTCATGAGCGTATCCATTTTTCTGTTACAGCATTATTATTTGATGCTTACCTAACGGGTTCTGTTTTGAAGTACAAACATTGAAATAACGGATTAAAAAGATAATCAAAAAAACAAATAAGCACTGCAATTCGTAGTGCTTATTTGTTTATTAAATTCAGTTTTTATAAAACAGTATCCTTTTGTTGTGAATAAAGAATCTCAGACTTACTCTGTAAAACTTGACGTTCTCCTTTATACGTAAGTACACTGGAACCATTAACATTAATTTCTATACTTATTTCATTATTAATATCATTTAACAAACTCAACAATTCATTGATCTGAATACTATCGAATTCAAAGTCTCTATTAGAATGGTGAGTTCCAGAATTCATTATATTCCATAGTATATGTGTTTTTTTGTCATGCTCAACAACTTCTTTCATTAAACCTACTAAATTCTCAAATGCAGAGACCTTACTTTTACTTAATTCAGATATTAATACATCAAAAACATCTTTTGCTTGGGCATAAGAACTTTTTCTATCCAATTTTATTTTTATTGGTTTTCTAAAAAATTTATAATAAGTATTCCATACTTGTTCAGAAAGATTTTCTGCACTTTTTCTACAACAAGTTAGACAATTACTAAAATCATAATCTTCAAAATAATTTTGTGCTTTTATCAAGAGATTGTTAGTTTTAGTTCCATCAACATGTATTTTCCCTTGTTCTAAAGGCTTTTTAAAAGTAACTCTACTTACCTTTTCTTTATAAGATTGTGGACTAAACTCATTTTCAAGGGTTTCTATATAATTATTGCCATGGGTTGTTATAATACATTGTTTAGAAATTATTTCTTCATGACTTGTTATCAATTTAGCAATAGTCGTTCTATGTTCATCATCAATAGCATTTACAACATCATCAAAAATGATAAACGGTAGATCGTCGTGAATAATTTTTGCTAAAAGAATTGATAAACCTAAACATCGTATGTGTCCTTCACTCAATACTAATAGTGCGTCTAATTTCTTCTTAGGATTATTATTAAAGGATATCAGTATTTTTTCATTGGGATTATTAGGAAGTTTTATACTTTCGAACTGTTCACCAACCAAATCATTATTATTAATTTCATTGTAAATTTCAAGAGTCTTACTCTCCAGTGATGAGACTAGTTGAATAGGTAATTGTTGAGAATATTCCTCCAACTTAATCAATAATCTTTTATAAGCCATTCTATATTCATTATTTATAGCATTTTCTTGGACTTCCATTTCAGATCTTTCTTTTAGCTGATCTAATTTCTTTTGGAATTCTTCTAATTTTATATTTTTTTCCGTTTCTGATTTCTTTAAAATCTTATAACCCATTTTTATTTCTTCAATTTCTTTTTTATCTTTTTTCAATTTCAATAATTCTTCTTCTAATACTTTTTTGTCCAATTCTACATTATCTACTTTCTTGTTATGTAACCCTATTTTTTCATCTATTAATACTAATTCAACATTAAAACTTTCAAAAAGTTCTTTCGAAAAATTCTTGTTGTTAGTAGTTAAATCTTCAACAAAACTTGAAAAATCCATAAAGTTAAAATCATTATTTGATTTGTAGTCAATGACTTTGATTGAATTAAGCAATGTTCTCATAATTTTATTCAAGGATATAACTTCTTTAGAAAATAGGGTCTTGTCACTTTTAACTGCTTCTTCTAAACTAATTGCTTTATGTAGCTTAGATAAATATTGTTTGGCATCATTATAAGGGTCAGTAGGAACACAGAGGTGCTGGTTTTCATCATATAGTACTGAATGACAAGCAGGACAAATATTTTTATCAGAAGATTTCATATTTATTATTTGTTGATAAAAAATTTTCAAAGACATTTTTTCCTTAAATTCAGATAGTTCTTTTACATTTGAAATAATTTGCTCATTTAATTTTATTATACTATTTGATTTTTCTGTCAACTGAGAAACCATTTCTTTAGATTCTTTCTTTATTTGCATTTTTTCTCTTATTAAATCAGTTAATACTTGAATTCTTCCGTTTTCACCAGAAGGACCTTCTGCAAAATTCATAAATTCACTTATTTTCTTAAATTCATGATAGTTCTTTAAGACCTTTTTGACTCTATCATCATACTGACTAACTTGTTTATCAATAGAAGAAAGGAATCCTATATCTATATCAAAAGTATTCTTCTCTTTTGTATAGAGTCTCTCGTCTGCATTACTATCAACTAAATAATTTGTAATCTCTGAATTAAAGTTTTTCACAAAATTATTCCACTCATCTAAGCCGAATAAAGAAGATAATCTTTGCTGTTTTAAATTCGGAGTATCAGCAGAAATCCTGGAAAATTTCTCTATCCTATTTCTCTCAATAAAACAAAAAGAAAACATTTCATTATTTTTTTGTAATACTTCAGTTTCATTTTTTTCATTAAAACAATAAATTACAGGATCATTGCTTGTATCTGTATAGACATTTTTTATGTATTGATCTAGTGGTATTTTCTTCATTAAGCTTTCTTCAATACTACCTAATAGTGAGTACTCCAATGCCTCGCAAAAACTTGATTTACCAGTACCATTGGGACCATAAACAAATGTGAAGTTCTTTGATAAATCAATATCTACTTCCTCAGAAAAACCACGGAAATTCTTTATTTGAATATTTTTCAGTCTAAATATTCCGACTCTTTCTTTCAGTCCAAGATTTATATTCTCTGGTTTTAATTTAATATTATTCTTATTTTTATCTATCAAATCAGCTACTTTTTTACCACGTTTACCTTGATTACTTGACAAACCTTTTATTTCTTCAAAATTCTCGTATATTAGTGAAGAGATTCTTTTTTCAAAGATATCCATTTTTTCGTAGTTTTCATCCAAAAAGTATTTATATTGATTAAAGATCTTATTCATCTAATTCCTCCAAATAAACCCTTTTTATAAAAATCATAAGTGATGGGCGGTATTCAATTAAAGAAAACCACTTTAAGTTTTAAATTGTCGCTAATAAATAATTCACATATTCCTCGGAATTTGCAGATTATTCTACAAGTTAGCCATATTACTGAATTCGATCCAGATGATCTTGACTCAACCTCTTTTTGAGGTGCTTCTATTATACATCTTTAGTAAATATTTTCATATTTTCTAGGATGTATGTAATTAACAAATATCCTCCAGTGCAGTAATATCCTCAGATTTCCACCGATCATAGAACAATTTGAACTCTTCTTTAGAAAGGGTAAGCTGAAGGTGATACGGTTCTGCGAAGCCAGATGAGTTCCTTCACTTCGGCGTTTTCCAATATGATCGTGTTCCTCTTTTGCCATCCAAGATAGGGTCTTTAACACAAGGTCCGCAATAAATGTCCTAAGCTATGTTTATATTGGGTATTGTCGAACAATGGCATATCTATCACGACGATATCTGCTTGGATGTTTTTTGTAATATCGACCTACTTGTGCTGCAAAATCAACTTGTCTCTCTTAGATGTCAGATCACTTACGTTCCAAATAGCGATAAATAGTGGTTCGGGAAACACCCCATCTTTCCGCCACATCTTTGATTGGTGTACCTCCATTAATAAGATCTTTCATCATTTCAATATCTTTCGGTCCAAATTTCTCAGGCCGACCACCAAGACGGCCACGTGCTCTTGCAGCTGCTCGACCAGCTGCAGATCGTTCTTCGATCAGATTCCGTTCAAATTCTGCAAAGGCAGCGAATAAGTGGAACATCAATTGCCCTGTTGCATTGCTTTTATCCATTGTTAAATTTTCCTGCAAGCTATGGAAAGTCACACCACGCTCATTCAGTGTGTTTACAATCTGAATCAAATCCTGCATATTGCGTCCCAATCGATCCAATCGCCAAACAACAATCGTATCTCCTTCACGTGCATACTCCAATGCTTCTTCCAAACCAGGTCGTTGTTTTTTTGTCCCACTCATTTTATCGTGGAAAATTTTAGAACAACCATGTTGCGTTAACGCATCCGTCTGTAAATCCAAATTTTGTAATCCTGTTGATACACGTGCATAGCCAATTAACAATAAAATCACTCTTTTCGCATTTTCTCTATACTCTAATTGTAACATAAGATAAAATGCCATTCGTTATTGAACATAGAATAATGTACAGGGTTTTGTTACATCATAAGTATAAAAAAACGCTCTTTGTCACTTTAGGGTATTAATTGCACTAGTTTTAAGTGCTATTTTGCACTGAAAACGTTAAAACCCAGCTAACTATCTACTAGAAAATTAGCTGGGTTTCTTCATTTATTTACGTCCAATCACTAAGCTATTTCGTGCAGCTTCTACGACCTCTGAGGTAATGGATGTCAGGTGATTGATTTCAAGAATACGTTCCATCTGAGTAAATAGCCGATGAATGAGTCTGAAATTTCCATTTGTGACTTTCATGATACTTGTGAGCGCCTCATAATCGGAGAAATTCTCTTTTTTAATAGAGATATCAAGTTCATCCCATTTGTATTCTAAGATATGGTGCATCTCGTCTTTACTAAGCTTTTGAAATTCGTGCGCAAAACCAATGCGAGAGTAAAGTTGCGGGTAACGTGCTAATCGTTTTTCTATCCCTGGCATTCCAATGAATACTATGGCTAGGTTACGTTGATCATAGATATCACGAAGTTGTTCTAAATCTTGTAATTTTAAGCGATCAATTTCATCGACAATAATCAAGTGAATACCTTCATAAAAATTTGTTGTATATTTTTCTATGCCATATGTTTTTTCATTATATTTAGACTTCACCAAATTTAATTTAGCACCTAGTATATCAAGTTCTGCAGTTAACTTGGATGCTCTAATAGCTGGCGCGGTATAAAAAAGAGTATGACAGTTTAGTATCCGATCATCTGTATCTATCCTTACTTTGTCGCCAGCTTTATAATTTATTTGTCTATCAGCGTAGTCCCAATTTGAATAGTGTCTCGAAGATAGAGTTTTTCCCACACCAGGCAGACCATAGCAAATGCCTATATATTTATACTTGATACAGGCCTCACAAAATTCCACGAACCGTTTATACTCTTTTGTCTCAATAAAGGGTTGTGTACTATTCATTGAAATACCTCTTCAAGTTTGACTTTGGTTTCTCTGAACTTGTTTCAAATTGTTTAGACTCAACGATCTCTTCAATTACTGTTTTCTCAGGTGTGATTTGTTTCTGTAACGTGCGTTTTCGGTTGTTTCTAGCCGCAACAATCTCTTTTAAGTCTACTGTGTAATCGGCTATTTCAGGTGAAATGGCTGTACATAAATAACGGTCATTATAAAATACTCTTATTTCCGCAAGGTCTCGTGGATCGTAACGAATGACAACCGTTTCCCCAACAAAGGCAGCGAGATTCGGTTCTGTATACCTTAGCCCTTGAAAGTGTATTCCGTCTGAGTGTACTTTTCTCGCTTTGGCAACTTTTAATAATAATAAGTCAAGTTGCTCTAAGCTTTCTGGCATATTCGGCAAAAATCCAGACTGGTTCCATCGCGTCATTGGCTCTTGTTTTGTCGTTCCATGCACACGTTGATGGTAAACATTGATTATAAAGGTTTCTAGTTTTGCATCTAGTTCATGTAGGGAGAGGAGGGGTTCGGATTTTTTGTTGTGTATATAACCGGGCAAGTCCTGTAAAAACAATTGATTCACCGTTAAAAAGAAGCGTTCAATTTTCCCTCTACCTCTTGGGACACCAACAGTCGAGAATACAAGATTGATTTTTAAATCAATGGCAACTTGCTCTAAATGCTTTGATGTAAAATCACTGCCATGGTCTGTATAAAAATGTTCTGGAATACCACAAATGCTCCAATCTTGATGACTCTTTCGCCATACTGCTTGGTGCAGGGCTAAAGCTGTTTGAATGGCTGAAGGCGCCTGAAAGGATAAAAAATAACCAGCAATTGATCTACTGTACTCATCCAAAATGATTGTTAGCCATGGTCGTTCATCTTTTCCTTTTTCATTCATTAAAACAATATCTAATAATGTGTGATCGGCCTGCCAAAACTCGTTTGGGTAATTGGCTTCTCGACGATAGATTAAATCGTATTGATTTTTATATGCTTTTGTCCCGTCAGTAGCTAATGTCTTGGCCGCTGATGAAAGAGATTTGGCTATTGCATAAACTTGGGCATAACTTGGTCTCTGCCATTGTTTTTCTTCACAGATGGAACAGATTTTACGGTGAATTGATGTAAGTGAGTTTTTAGGATATTGGTAAATCAACTGCTCAACTTCCGATACTACTTCTTTTTCCAGTTTAAAGTGATTGGCATCGCAACGTTTTTGGCGAATTAATCCGCATAATCCATACAGTTCATATGCTTTTATCCAATAATGAAGCGTGCGTTTAGCGAATCCAGTCTCTCCAACAATCGTGTTCAACTTCTTTTCGCCAATCAAGTAAGGCTCAATGATACGAAACTTTTGAACAGCTGTTTTTCTTTGTTCTTCAGAATAAGAAGTTAACGGGGCTGGTTCATTGTTCATACAAAGCACTCCTTCTTCCAGATTTGCACAGCAACAACTCATCTCGTTTCTATTTTTTCTTTCTCTACATAGCGATACAACGTGGCTCTACTAATACCCGTCATTTCAACAATTTCCTTCACACTATATTGCTCGGTTTTATACAGGTTAATAGCCTTTCTAATTTCTTTCTCATTGACTTGTGGTCGACCACCTTTACGTCCACGAGCCCGAGCACTTTTTAACCCTTCTTTTGTACGCTGCACAATCAAATCACGTTCAAACTGACTAAATGCTTGGAACACTGTCATCATCAATTTCCCCTGAGGAGTAGACATATCAAATTTTTCTTTAATACTTATAAGCTTTACATTGATTTCCTCGAAATAATTCACCAAGTCAATTAAATCCTTTGTGCTTCTTCCTAATCGTGAGAAGCTTTCCACAATTACCACATCGCCAGGACGTAATTTGTCTTTTAACCGATTTAACTCTGGTCGATCTGATTTTGTACCAGACATTTTCTCCGTTAAGATTTCATTGCAATTGTATTCCTTCAATAAATCTAACTGTCGATCCAATTCTTGTTGCCGAGTACTCACTCGGGCATACCCGTAAATGTATGAACTCATTTTTTAGCCACCTCTAGATAAAATATACCATAAACGGTAGTTAATGATACATAGATTTTGAGCAATATTCTGATACACAAATTACCTATGATTCTCCTCAAAATGAAGACAAAATAAAAGATCTCAATAACTATCGTTTTTGAGATTGAGTATATACAAAAAATGGCAATATTCAGATTTACTGAACGTCGCCATTTTATTTCGGTTTCCGAATCTTAAACTAAAGCACCCGTTAGTTGAAGAATTTTATTATAATTCCACATAGTATAGCTACTCCTACAAATGTGAATAGGTAAAGAAAATGCGAATTAACCTTACTAAAAACCACTTCACTTTGAAGTGTCTCTACATTATCCCAAGCACTTGCAAAATCTGGTTTATAATTTCTTGTTTTAATATAACCGACTAACATCATACCGAAAAAATAGACTACATGAATTACAATTGAACCAATAAATGCTTGAAGGAACAACATCATTTAGACACCCCCTATACAACTTCCTATCACCATGATAACCCATATGTCTTGTTCTGCTAAAGCACTCCGTTAGGTAAAAAAATATGGAACACCATTTTGAAAAATAAAGGTCATTCTATCTTTATAAACTATTTAGAGCATTTGATATTTCCTTAATAATTTCTTTGTGTACGTAAATATCCCAAATAATAAAGATGGTAAGGAATATAAAATATACGGTGACATACAATTTCACATTTTTCCTTGGTATCGAAGGTTTAAAAAATAATAAGAAAAAGCCTGTAATAAAAAGCGAGGATATTAAGATAGTAAGTCCCCACATGTCATATGCTTTGTTAATTGGCAACATTACTTTTATCGCTTGAATTGGAGAATCTTGCACATTGTACGTTTCTTTTTTTACGAAGCCCTCTTCAATCGTTAACTTCATCGTTTCTTCATCCAAGTAATAATTATAACCAGTCAAATTGAAGTTGGTCTTCAATGTTAAAAGAAGTATTGTTATCAAAGGAATATAAATAAATAAAGGTAAAAACCTCTTCTTAATCTTAGGAATACCTACCCCTCCTTAACGGCTTACTTTTGACATTCTTTCAAAAAGTGCCACCCACCTTCAGATTGAAAGTAAAGCATCCCCTTTGTTCAATAATTTACATATATTAACTTATTCAACACAACCATAAAAAATCCTTCTTATTCAACTAAACTGCGTCTTTAGTTAAATAAGAAAAAGGCTTTACTCCTTCTTGAAGTAAAGCACCCGTTAGTTTAAGTACATTTATTCACAAACTTCCTTTTATTAGCATATAAACTGTTTCTACAAAAAATGCGCCAACCATTTTCAGATTAGCGCATGCAATATCTTTTATTTAACCTGTACAAACCATCACTGTATTTTTGTCCGGATCTAAAACTGTAAAAAATGCAAAATCATCAAATTGAACAATTTCTGAAGCAATTTCATAATTCAGTTCTTCCACATATGCATAAGCATCCTGAATTTGATCCGTATGAAAGTTGAACAAAGGATAGGGGAGTGCCTCTACTTCCTTTATTTCTCCTTCGGGTCCTGCATCCAAAGTCAATCCTGTGAAATGATTGATTTTCAGATTGTAAACCGGTCTTATAATTTCAGAAGGTTCATACTCCTGGCCGAGCAAACGGCAATACCACTCGACCGATCTCTCTAAATTTTTCACATGGATAAACACTGTGTTTATTTGATTTCTAATTGGACTAGTCATCCAATCACTCCTTCTCTAATAATTGAAATCCTGTAAAGGAACTTCAACTATATAACGTAGTTTAGAGGGAAAATCTTACGAAGAATATTAAAAAATGTGATAAAAATATTTAGCATTTAATTTTACGTTCAACTCAGCAGCAGCATAGTTCATCAAATCCCATGAGAAACAGTAATACTTCCAGTATGTTATCTTGGTATTGCTCGCTTCCAAAAAGTAGATGTTGTTCAAGTATAATTGGGCATCTTCTTTCTTTTCCAATTCTACAATGACGGGCCTTCCCCATAATTCAATATAGTGAGGAACGATCACGTTCTGATTATCCACAACTTCTTTCCAATCCCTCAAAGAATTTTTCTTTAATTCTTCCAACCCGATTTCCAAGCTGGAATGTGTAATGTCGGTTACTATGTTGTCGTCTAATACAGAGATAATTAAATTAGGATCTTTATTTCGCAGCCCTTTCAGCATAACTTTAAACGTTTCAGATGGTTTTAATTCTCTTATGTATGAGCTTCTTTCTTTGATTGTTCCTTTTTCTTTTTGTTTTAATGTACTCCTTGCCCTGCTTAAGTTTGTATGTACGGCACTTTCACTCGAATTTAAAATTTCTGCAATTTCTTTCCCTTTGAATAGAAATACATCTGCTAATAGTAAGGAAACATATTGGATAGGGGTAAGTTGTTGTATAAGCAATTCCAAGTTTTCCATTACTAAAAAATCATTCTGTGTGGTTTTATCCTCTATTAATAATTCATAGTTAGAGAGTGTAAATCTGCCATTTCCCTTCCTTAGTTGATCAATCCAGAGATTTGTTGCAATCCGAAATAAATAAGATTTTGTCTTAACAGGCTGGTACAATTTTGCCAAGATTGAAAGTGATTTCAGCATGGTATCTTGTACTAAATCTTCTGCATCCCAAGGAGATCCGGTAAGCCGATAACAGTATCGCCACAAATCTGAACGAAACGGTTCAACTTTTTCTTTAAATTGACTTTCAATTTGTCTGATACCATCACTTAGATGGTTAAGGTTGTCTTCACTCATACCTTTATCTCCTCATCTATAATTTCTAGTTCAACTAACCTGCCACTTACTTTAATACGTTTATAAAAAATAGAGGTTCCAAATTTAAATTACTTTCCATTTGAAATAAGCATAAATCAATTTTTCTTATTAAACTAACCTGCTGCGTTAGTTCAATAAGAAAAAAGGCCGCACTCCTTCTTGAAGTAAAGCACCCGTTAGTTGAATAAGAAACTTATTTTTTATCCCAAATTGCCTTTGTTTTTAAATTGGATTAAATTCCTAAAATCGTTTTAACACGGTCATTTTCTTCTTTCTTATCCAAATACTCAAAGAAACCCAGTTGATTTCCCCAAGGGTCAGTGAAAGACCCCCATTTTGCAGAGACTTCTTCACGAGAAAATATCTCAAAGTTCTCAATTCCCAACTCCTTTACAAGTCTATCTCTTTCAGCAATTATATTAGTAACCCCTAAACGCAAAGGTCCACTACCTTCCGAAGGAGTTCCTTCAGCAACTTGCAACCAACAACCGGGTAGGATTTCCCATTCGACGAATCCATCGTGTGGTATAAAATCAGGCTTTTTGTTTAGTAAAATTTCATACCACTTATGTCCTTGTTGAATATCAGTAACACGGACTTGATTAGTTATTTCAAAAATCATTTATTTCCCTCCAATAATTTTACATATCTATAAATTCTATAAGGCGAGAAAATAATCCTTTTTCTTCAACTAAACTCCCTCTATAAACATTGAGATATCAACGGTTTTCATCACTTCGTGATTTAAGAAAAATATTTTTCTTTTCTTTGATAAACAGAGTCTTGAATTTATAGATTTTATTACCAAGTTGAGCGTACGCTTCGCTAAAACTAATGGAAATCATTAGCTTTTTTCTCCACTATGTGATGCACAATGGATCTCTGCGAAACTTATGACGACGTACCCTCCCATGTCTCTTAGCGTCAGTGCGCTTACATTCCTTCGTTCGGTCTATTCATAAGGCAGAGGCCTGCTAAGCTGCCCCGGGGACTCTTGGTCTAAGTTTAGTTATGTTGCTGGCTTCTCCGTGTCATCCTTCTTGGAATAGTTCGATGAAAAGAATTTGTTTATGCTGCCTCTGCGAGACAGTAAAGGTCTTTCATCATATGTTTCTCGTTAAAACGGACTTTCTTTTTACAAATACCATGTAATACCTTCAGTAATTTACCACACAATACCACCATTGATTGCTTTCCACGTAAGGGATTTTGTTGGCGTGTGGTGTAATATTCATGAAGTTGCTTGAAAGCTTCGTTGTGACGAATGAGTGGTACTATTACTTTGAAAAGAATATATCTAAGTCTTTTTCTTCCTCGTTTGGAGATATGTTTTTGCCCCTTATGCTGACCAGATGAGTTTTCACGTAATGTTAATCCCGCTAGTTTGATGAGTTGGCGTGGATTATCATAAAGTGAAAAGCTTCCTACTTCTGAAAGTAAATCAACAATCGTCGCATCTCCTAAACCTGGAACCGATGCAAGTAGGTCATATTCCATAGTCATTTTAGCCATTTCGGCTAGTTGATTGTTTAAAGATTCAATTTCGCTTTCTAATAAGCGATACTGACGTAGGAGCGTGGCGATTTCACGTCGGGCCATCTCTGTTCCTTCTGTCAGTCCAATAGATTTTATCGCAGCCTCAATGAGAAGCTGTGCTTTAGGTAACTGTGGAACTCTCATTCCCTCTACCTGACGGTAGAGAAACACAAGCTGTTCAGCGGTTTTCCGTTCAATATCCTTTGGCAACGGAGTCTTTTCCAGCGTGGCAAGTGCCATCTTCCCAAAAGACGGAAAGACTTGAGTAAACTCTGGAAAGTAACGATCCAACCAACGAATGATTCGATTTTTAATACTTGATAGGTCCTCCGTTAATTTGGAACGAAGGGTAGAACCAATACGCAATTCAGCATCTATGTCTTTTAATAAACGTGGATAACTAAAACGTCCATCTTTCACTAAACGAGCGATGACTAGCGCATCTTTTTTATCATGCTTGGTCGGTAAATTATCGTCCAGTTCTTTAGAACGTTTGACGTGCATTGGATTGACCATGACGAGTGGAATTCCATATTGATCTAAGAAATACGCTAAATTCATCCAATAGTGACCCGTAGGTTCAATTCCAACAACTACTTCTGTCTTCTGAGTTTCTTTCATCGTTAATCGAATCTTTTTATACAAACTTTCGAAACCTTCTTTTGATTGATGTACCGCAAATGCTTTTTCTATCACGCGTCCTCTTTCATCGACGAAACAGGCGTAATGCACACGCTTCGCAATGTCCATGCCAACGACGAGTGTATTTTCAGTCACTTGATTAATTTTGTTATTCATTTTAGAATGCATTTAGGAGTCCTCCTAGTAGATGATGGGTCAATGTGCGTTGACACTCAGCATCATACTAGAGGGCTCTTTTTTCTGCAAGACCCCGAATAACTTTCAAACAGGAATGCTGCCCCGTTAGTTGAAGATTCGGTAGTCGAAATTTATACTGGATACCCTTAATATTATTGTAACTTAAATGGTAATAACTGACACAGTAATTAATTTACTTGATTTAAAGACTGTAATGTTTCATTTTGAATATTAGGTGCAAAATAATGCTTTAAAAATGTGCAAAGTACCAACTAAAGTGACACGCTCTTTTCCATTTGGATTGGGGCGTGTTCAGAAAGGGACGAGTTTTGTTACACAGAAGATTAGAATTCCACAATCCACACGTTAAAATGAAAAAGCATCCACAGTTAATGAACACCAGTCTGGATGTAAAAAAAGGCATAAACAAAACTTTTCTTTTGAAAAAGTTTTGTTTATGCCTTTTTTAGTTTTATCTTCCGTTTTTAATACGGAAACCATATTATCTACTCTTCATGTGTACGCATACAGTGCTCACATTCGTATAGATATGATTTATGTTGTTCTTTAATTTCACATCCGCATTCACGATATTCTTTTTTCGGTAAGTTTCGGTAAAATTTGGCTGGCAACCTGGAGGTAGAATTCATGTTGAATATCTAATGTAACTTTATTTTCTTTCTGTTTCATTTGATTGTCTCCTTTCTGTAATGTGCATAATGAACACGACAAAAAAGACACCTCATAAGTTGAAGTGTCTTCAGTGTTCATCTATTTAATTTGTTTGTTCAATATACCCAAATCAATTCTAATTCTACTTTAAAATGGATGTACAATAAAAAGCCTAAATGTCTACACTCAGACTTTTCATCCGTCTTGTGTTGGGTTTCGATAGTCGATGCTCTGCTCTGTATTTACGTTAAAAAATTGTATGTATTTTTCATTGTCTTTGCATTTCAAATAGATGTGAACCTTGTTCATACAGCCTGGTTATAAAAAATATAAGCACCATTTAAAACCTTTTTGGATTCTGTTTCTCACTGTACAACAAAAAAACCCCCTAATGAGAAGGCGCATTAGGGGGTTACAAAAGATATACGTGCTAAAAAGAATGAACTTTATAACATATGCAGTTAGTTGACGTTTTGATAAGCGAACAACTTCAAAAGTCATTTGAAGTACGATATGAATATTCAACAGTATTTTGAACAATTTATATACAGGTAACTATATTTATCATCGCTGATAATACCTAATGTATAAGTACCTAAAACATGGTGCAATTTGTCATTCACCAAAATAAAGGGGCGTTCAAGATGCAAACGAAAAAACGATATGGGTATTTAAATAACCAACAGGTACATATCAATCGAATTACGATAGCCGAACTAGATATAGCAATTGCTGAATTAGAAGCAAGAGGATATGAACTTGTAAAACGCGATGAAGAAGAAACGGTTACTGATCATAAGGATTATAACTATAGAGATAACATTGGTACTAAGTGGAAATACAGTGGTACCTCAGAAAGTGTGAAACGGTGTAGGGCTATGATGAAACGAACAATAACTCCTGTAATGTGAAGGATGAATCATTAACTGAAGCAAAATATTAATTCACTTGTTTAACTATTTACGTTTAGGAATTATTGAAACATCAAACACATTCTAATTTATTCAAAGCCTATGGTCAAGAAAACCAATTTGAACAATTAGGTGTTCATTTATCTCGACAAATCGTTCGGATATTCACGGATTTTTTCCTCAGCTTCCATTGATTCGATAACTTGACGGCAATAGGTTAGCTCATCTTCTAATTCATTTGTCGTTGTTTTTAACGAGAACTTCTCTTTCATTTTTTCATCTATTTGGTACACTGCTTTTCGAAGGTTTTTCGATTTCTTCATTAGGATTTCTTCAGGAGATTTTTGATATAACGTAAATGGACTGAGAGAAAGAGACTGTTGATTGGAAATCATACCGGACACCACCTAAAGTTAGTACTTTTATTATACAAAAAAACAGCGATCCTTATCTCGATAAACCGAGATAAGGATCGCTTGTTTAAGTAAAAGGTACTTTTTCAGTGGCTGTTCGACTAGGTGGGCATTATTTGGCGCTTACTTTAGAAGGATTCAAACAGTTTTTTTCCTTCAGTAATTCAACTTGTATAGCTTCTCTATAAAACTTTCTTAAGTTTCCTGTCATTTTTTACTTCAAAAGTCGAACAGTATAAAGTTTTCACAAAACGGGTAAAATGTCCAGGGATTCATTTAGTCCAATTGACAACTAAAAATTGGAAATGAATGTTTTCTTATAGAATTTGAAATTTAATAAAATAAGGAGGTGTTATTTCATGACGGTAGTAAACGACGTTAAGACTGTTCTGGCGGGATTGAAAACTGCTCAAGCTAGCTTTGAAACATTTGCTTTAAGTACAGATAATCAGCAAGCGAAATCGCTTTATCAAGATGCTGCTATCAAAACCCAAGCTATTGTAGACAGTGTTGAACCACGTCTTCAAGAAATTCAACAAGAAGAACCTCAGTACAGAGAGGAATAATTAAAAGGAGATAAAAGGTTGGTTGAATTAACCAACCTTTTATTTCTAAAAATAATCGATATAACACAGAGGTGAAATCATGATATCCAAAATAAAAAATGTGAAAGTTGGTCTTTTAATATTAATGGTTATCGGATTATGCACAGGTTGTAATGGAAATCAGGATCAGGATGCCAATGAGGATTTGAATGTTTCACAGGTGAGTAAGCCAATCAGTCAATCCGTTGCCAATCAAGCTATAGAAAACGTCAGCATGGAAGAGGAAATTTCAGATGTGATGGCAGTGAATTCAGATAAAGAGCTATTAGTAGCCATAAAAGTAAAACAATTTGATCGTTTTCAGTTAAAAAAAATTGAGAAGAACATAAAATCAGATCTGGAAAAACGGTACCCAGATTATTCAATCTTAGTTTCAGCCGATCTAAAAATGTATTTTGAACTTGTTAAACTAGACGAAAAACTTCAAAAGAATACTTTGGGTATGAAGAACTTAGAAAAAGATATAAAAAAGATTAAAAGTCTCATGAAAGAACAATCGTAGAGAAAGAGAGGCTTGCTAGATGTCGAATAATAAAAAGAAGCAATTAACACCAGTGCAACAGGAATACCAAGAACTTCAAAAGAAACACGAAACAAAAAGACCAGTAGTTCGAAATTGCATAAAAGCTTTTTTAGTCGGTGGTCTTATCTGTCTAATCGGTCAGCTAATTTCAACATTTTATATTTATTATTTTGATTTTACCGATCAAACAGCAGGTAATCCAACGGTGGGAACTTTAGTTTTTATTGCGATGCTTCTTACAGGATTTGGAGTTTATGATAGAATCGCACAATTTGGAGGGGCGGGGACTGCTGTTCCAGTTACTGGATTTGGAAATGCTATTATATCTGCTGCTATTGAACACCGGACAGAAGGATTTGTATTAGGGGTAGGTGGTAATATGTTTAAACTTGCCGGTTCGGTAATTCTGTTTGGCGTATTTTCTGCATTTATCATTTCTTTGATTAAAACAATCTTTATACAGTGGGGTGGTTTGTAATGTTAGCAGGTCATCGTACATGGATCTTTGATCAAAAACCAGTAATTATTTCCACTGGAACAGTCGGAGGGCCATTCGAAGCAGATGGAGCTATAGCAGATGATTTTGATCTTCTGCATTCCGATTTGTGGCTCGCGCAAGATTCATATGAAAAAGCACATAAAATACTTTTTGAAGAAGCCTGTCAAAAAGCACTCGAAAAAGGAGAAATTCAAAAGGAACAAGTTCAATTTCTACTAGCTGGTGATCTGATTAACCAAATTACCCCTACAAGTTTCGCAAGTCGAACGATTGGAGCCCCTTATTTCGGTTTGTTTGGAGCCTGTTCAACATCTATGGAAGGATTGGCTCTAGGTGCCTATATCATTAACACAAATGGGGCTAAATATATATTAACAGGAGCTTCCAGTCATAACACGGCCGTTGAAAAACAGTTTCGCTATCCGACTGAATATGGTGGACAAAAACCGCCTACTGCACAATGGACAGTAACGGGTGCAGGGGCTGCTTTGTTAAGTAATACCGGGGAAGGACCACGTGTAACTTCTGCCACGATAGGCCGCGTCATTGATATGGGGTTGACAGATCCTTTTAATATGGGAGGGGCTATGGCACCCGCTGCGGTTGATACCATCGAAGCGCATTTAAAGGAACGAAACGTTGATCCCTCTTATTATGACTTAATCGTAACAGGTGACCTTGGCAAAATAGGGCATGAAGCATCGCTTGAAATATTCAAAAAGCATGGAACCCCTATCACGGAAGAACAATACCAGGATTGTGGACTCATGATTTATCGGGAAGGACAGCCGGTTTTGGCAGGAGCCAGTGGTGCGGGTTGCTCAGCAACCGTAGTATATGGCCATTTATTAAATCGCATGAAAAAAGGTGAATTTAAAAGAATGTTAGTGGTAGCTACAGGTGCTCTACTATCACCGCTAACCTTCCAGCAAAACGAAACAATTCCTTGTATTGCTCATGCGGTATCGATTGAATACGGGGGGGAAGAATAGATATGATCTTTTTTTGGGCTTTTGTTGTTGGTGGCTTGATTTGTGTAATAGGTCAAATTATGTTTGATGTGTTTAAACTAACACCAGCACATACGTTAAGTACCCTTGTAGTGTCTGGTGCCATTTTAGATGGGGTAGGTTTATATGAACCATTGATTGATTTTGCTGGTGCAGGAGCTACCGTACCAATTACAAGCTTTGGTAATTCACTGGTACATGGGGCGATGGCAGAAGCTGAAAAACACGGCTTAGTTGGGGTACTCACTGGGATGTTCGAAGTGACAAGTTCCGGTATTTCATCTGCCATTGTTTTCGGCATGATTGGTGCATTATTTTTTAAACCAAAGGGATGAGGAGGATGACAGATGACTGTAGTGTCGGATGTAAAACAATGTCTAGCTAGTCTCAAAGGAGTAGAAGCTAGCCTATCCAATTTAGCAGAACGTACACAAGATAATGAATCAAAACAAACCATACATGAAACGATGATGGTAGTAAGCGAAATAGTGACAGATTTGAATAAAAGGGTTGGAGAATTGGAAAATGAAGAATATCAATATAAAGGTTTTTAAGTAAAGAGGAGGTCTTTTAATCATGCCTGAATGGCTAGATGTCGCGCTTCGATCAGTAATGTTTGTCATTTTTCTTTTTTTCGTTACCAAGGTACTAGGTAAAAAACAAATAGCTCAACTTTCTTTCTTTGAATATGTAACTGGAATAACCATTGGAAGCATAGCAGCAGAAAGTATCATGGGATTAGATGGAAACATGTTTTTAGGATTGTTAGGGATTGGAATCGTTTCATTGATCCCATTTTTAGGTGGTCTTATTTCTTTAAAAAGTAAAAAGTTTCGCGATTTTACAGAAGGCAAGGGGACTATATTCATCAAAGACGGAAAAGTTATGGAAGATAATTTGAAGAAGGAAAGATATACTGTGGACGAATTGTTAGAACTACTTCGGAATAAGGATGTCTTCCAGGTGTCTGATGTGCAATTTGCGATTTTAGAGGCAACAGGTGATTTATCTGTCATGCTGAAGAAAGAGAACCAACCTTTAACACCAAAGGATTTAAACATGAAAGTAGCTTCAATTAAGGAACCTCAGACTGTCATTATGGATGGCAAGATTTTGGATGAACCACTTGCCACCATTGGGCATAGTCGGGGGTGGTTAAAGACAGAAATAGAAAAACTAGGGGTTACAATTGAAAACGTATTTATTGGTCAAGTAAATTCTTATGGGGAATTAACGGTTGATGTTTTTGATGATAAGCTACAAGTTCCATCTCCGCAGGAAAGGCCTTTAATGCTTTCAACGATGAAAAAATGCCAAGCGGACTTAGAATTATTTGCGCTTGCAACAGAAGATAAGGATGCTAAGCAGCTATTTGTAAAAAACAGTGAAAAACTGCAAAAAGCAATTGATCAAGTTACCTATATTTTAAAAAGTTGATTATCTTAAAATATGGCTCGCATGTGATTGTACAGAAAGGAGGTATAGCAGATGATCCTGCTTTACCTATCCTGTTGGAAGCCAAGCCATTATCAATGCGGAACATATGTCGGGAATGAATGGTTCTGAAGCTACAATATATGGTGCCTTTGATACGACAATTTATACTGTTACATATACTCCAACAACTGTTGGTGAACCAGTTGAGGATCATAAATGGGTGATTCACGAAGAAATTGAAAATGCTGGTGATGAACCGTTTCAACCAGGTGATGAAGTAAATGCAAAACGTCATTGGCAACCAATAAGTAAGGTTCAACAAATAAACGGTCATTTTGAAATATTGATTGAGATGAAAAACGGAGTGTTTAAACAAAGTGAAAGTTTGGATATAGGAATGTGACTATATTAACATCCCTAGGAACCACAAGTATAAAAAAAGAATAAACGGGCAATATAATTTAGATTATAAAATGAATATAGAAAGGGCGGTAAAAAATGAATCTTAAGTGGTTAAGACTAGTAACAGCAGTTTTTCTATCTGCCATCTTGTTAATGGGTTGTAATAATGATGAAGAACCGATTGAAGATCCCGCAGATGCAACTGATCCAGATACTACAGATGAAAATAATGTGGTCCCTGATTTAGAAGAACCGATTGAAGATCCCGCAGATGCAACTGATCCAGATACTACAGATGAAAATAATGTGGTCCCTGATTTAGAAGAACCGGTTGAAGATCCCGCAGATGCAACTGATCCAGATACTACAGATGAAAATAATGTGGTCCCTGATTCAGAAGAACCGGTTGAAGATCCCGCAGATGCAACTGACCCAGATACAACAGATGAAAATAAGTAAACAGCAATAAGTTTAAGGGGCTGTCCCAAAAGTCACCAATAATGACTTTTGGGGGCAGCCCTTTTTTCGTTACTAAAAATGGGTACAAAAAAATCGTCACTTCTAGTAAAATGAAAGTTACCACACCAACATTTAGAAGGGACGATTTTTTATGTGCAATCCAAAGATTACTAATCCAAATTATATCACTGAACAAACTTCACTTCCACTGGCAATTCAGGAGGAAACTTGCGTTTCTAAAAAAAGAAATTACGCACCTACTTTTATTCCATATAATAACCAACAAGGAATATCCCTTTTTGATATACAAGATTTGATCCCTGGCAACCATGTATCACGCGTGATTGATGAAATGATTGAGTCTATTGATGACGAAGTTTTCTTTTCTCATTATAAAGGTGGTGGGAGAAGCTCATTCCATCCGAAGATGATGACAAAAGTGATTCTGTACGGTTATTCTAAAAAGGTTTATTCCTCATGGGGTATTGAAAATTTACTCAGCGAAAATATTCCCGTAAAATGGCTCGCAGCTGGACAAGAACCCGATCATCGTACAATCAATCGCTTCCGTTCAGAGCAATTTATAAACATGATAGATTCACTATTTGAAGAAATGATTCTGCTACTTATCGAGCAAAACTATATTACCATGGAAAACTACTTTTTTGATGGGACAAAAATTGAAGCCGATGCCAATAAGTATTCTATTGTGTGGAAAAAAGCAACGAAGAATTTCGAGGGAAAGCTAAAAGAAAAAATACAAGAAACGATTCAACATATTCAAGAAATAGCGGAATCCGAGTTGATTCAATCTACTATTAAGGAAGTCAAAGAAGACGTAACCCCAGAACAATTAGAAATCATTGCGCAGGAATTGGAAGAACAGGTATTCACTTTAACAAATGAAGTTGAAGCAGAAGAAGATGTCGCGGCACGTAAAGAAATCCGTTCGCAACGAAGTGTGCTAAAGAAACCATTAAAATTGATTCGAGAAAACTTCTTACCTCGCCTGAATAAATATAAACAACAATACGAAGTCTTCGGTGACCGCAATAGCTTTTCGAAAACAGATTATGACGCGACGTTTATGCGAATGAAAGATGATCATATGAAAATCGGACAATTAAAAGCGGCTTATAATGTTCAAATGGCAACAGAAAATAAATTCATTTTATTTTACTTTACTCCATGCATCAACGTCCTACGGATACACGCTGCTTTATTCCACACTTGGAGAAATTAGCAGCATCTAGTTTACCGATGCCAAAAACGGTGATAGCCGATGCGGGTTATGGAAGTGAAGAAAATTATCTGTATGCGATGGGTGAAGAAAAAGAACCCCGTTTTGACTTCCTTATTCCGTACAGAATGTATCTAAAGGAAAAGTCACGAAGTTATAAGAAGAACATCAAACATGCGAAGAATTGGGATTACATCGAAAAGGAAGATCATTTTATTTGTCCAAACGGGCGTAGAGTTGAATTTAAAAAGTATTTGAATAAGAAAAATGTCTCGGGTTATATACAAAGTTTAAAAGTGTAAGAATGTGAGGACTGTTCAGATTGTCCATTGAAAGCACTCTGTACAAAAGCCAAAGGCAATCGCCAAGTACAATGGAACCCCATTTTTGAAGAAATGAAAGCAAAGGCCAAAGCAGCCCTTGAATGTGAAACGAAATCACGCATCTACGCACAACGTAAAATTGACGTAGAAAGTGTTTTTGGCCACATCAAGGGCAATCGATCGTTCCGCAGATTTTTACTGCGGGGCCTCGAAAAGGTCCACACAGAATTTGGGATTGTGGCATTAGCCCACAACCTACTGAAAGTAGCAGGCATTCGCCAACTACTTTCAAGAAAAATTAGTAAAAACATAAATACAGGTGGAGAAAAACGACTCGTTTTTCTCCACCTGTTTTATTTTAGGGACTTATTAGACAGCCCCTTTGTTTTGTATGTTTCAAATTGAACTATTATGATTCCTAAAAAAGGTGAAAAGAAATTTAACTTTTCCAATTTGAATTTTCAAGAAAATCAATCAGATAATGGATCATATGAATAAACAGCAAGATAAATAGAATCAAGTTGTATCAGTATTTGAAGGTACTTTAAGGTCATGGAATTCATGATTAGGGTGAGTGTGAATTCTCCTTCAAAATGAGCTTTATCTGATGAACTTTTCATTTAATGACTGTAGGGTGAGTGATATTTCGTGTACATCCTTATATAAGCGAAAATGTACATATTAGTGTTGACATTTATATACGTATCGTACACATTCCCAACCTGTTTTAAGCCGGAAACAGTGGCAAATTCCTAGACGTTCGCCCTCCCCCTATATCCAACAAAGACAGGAGTTGACTAAAAGTGAAAAACACAGTCAAGGGGCGAACTTGAAATGCAGTAAAGCATCGGCGATTACTATGGTTGAATCACTCTATGAATCATGTAATTTGTTAGAACTATTAGAGGTCAATCTTTTATGTTCAATACGTTTTGTAAAAATAAAGGTCATCATTTAACAGTATATTTCCTTTTTAAATATTTTAGTTAGAGGAGTTATTATCGAAAAGTAATAGAAAAATAGGGGAATATATCCAGGGATTCATTTTGCCAATTGAAAATAGGAAATTGGAAACTAATACATCCCATTAGAAGTTGAAAATCAAAAAAGATAAGGAGGTGTTCTTATGACGGTAATTAATGACGTTAAGACTTCTCTAGCAGGCTTGAAAAGTGCTCAGGCAATTTTGAAACCTTTGCTCTAAGTACAGACAATCAACAAGCGAAGTCGCTTTACCAAGATGCTGCTAAACAAACTCAATCTGTTATAGACAGTATTGAACTGCGTGTTCAACAAATTGAACAAGAAGAACCTCAATACAAACAGGAATAATTATTAAGGAGAGACAAAACACAGAGGTGAATTCATGATATCCACAATAAAAAAATTGAAAGTTGGTCTTTTAATATTAATGGTTATCGGATTATGCTCAGGTTGTAATGGAAATCAGGATCAATTTGCTGATGCCAATGAGGATTTGAAAGTTTCAGAGGTGAATATAAGTAAGCCAATCAGTCAATCCGTTGCCAATCAAGCAAAAGAAAACACCATTACTGAAGAAGAAACTTCGGATGTGAAGGCTGTGAATACTGATAAAGAGCTATTAGTAGCCATAAAAGTGAAACAATTTGATCGTTTTCAATTAAAAAAAATTGAAAAGAACGTAAAAACTGATTTGGAAAAAATGTATCCAGATTACAAAATCTTGGTTTCGACCGATCAAAAAATGTATTTTGAACTTGACAAACTGGAACAAAAACTCCAAAAGAATAACTTGAGTATGAAGAAGTTAGAAAAAGATATTAAAAAAATCAAAAGTCTCATGAAAGAACAATCGTAGAGAAAGAGAGGCTTGGTCCCATGTCGAATAATAAAAAGAAACAATTAACACCAGTGCAACAGGAATACCAAGATCTTCAAAAGCAACGAGAGATAAAAAGACCAGTAGTTCGAAATTGTATAAAGGCGTTTTTAATTGGTGGACTTATTTGTCTTATTGGACAGCTAATTCAAACATTCTATATTTATTATTTTGATTTTACAGATCAAACGGCAGCAAATCCAACGGTGGGAACTTTAATTTTTATCGCTATGCTTCTTACAGGATTTGGGGTTTATGATAGAATTGCACAATTCGGAGGAGCGGGGTCGGCTGTTCCGGTGACTGGATTCGGAAACGCCATTATATCTGCAGCTATTGAACATCGAACAGAAGGATTTGTGTTAGGTGTGGGTGGTAATATGTTTAAACTTGCCGGTTCCGTGATTGTATTTGGCGTATTTTCAGCATTTGTCATTGCCTTGATTAAAACAATTTTAATACAGTGGGGTGGATTGTAATGTTAGCAGGTCATCGTACATGGGTCTTCGAACAAAAACCTGTGATTATTTCTACCGGAACAGTTGGAGGGCCATTTGAAGCAGATGGAGCTATCGCAGATGATTTTGATCTCCTTCATTCCGATTTATGGCTCGCACAAGATTCATATGAAAAAGCACATAAAATTCTTTTTGAAGAAGCATGCCAAAAAGCAATGGAAAAAGGGGGAATCCAAAAAGAACAGGTTCAGTTTCTACTCGCAGGTGACCTGATTAACCAAATTACCCCGACAAGTTTTGCAAGTCGAACCATTGGAGCACCTTATTTTGGTTTGTTTGGTGCATGTTCCACATCTATGGAAGGATTGGCTCTCGGTACCTTTATTATCAACTCAAATGGAGCTAAATATTTATTGACAGGGGCCTCCAGTCATAACACTGCGGTTGAAAAACAGTTTCGCTATCCAACTGAATACGGTGGACAGAAACCGCCTACTGCACAATGGACGGTGACAGGTGCTGGTGCGGCTTTGTTAAGTAATTCTGGGGAAGGACCACGTGTCACTTCTGCCACGATAGGCCGTGTCATTGATATGGGGTTGACTGATCCTTTTAATATGGGAGGGGCTATGGCACCTGCTGCGGATGATACTATCGAAGCGCATCTAAGGGAACGAAACATTGATCCTTCTTATTACGATTTAATTGTAACCGGTGATCTAGGCAGTATAGGACAGGAAGTTTCCTTTAATTTATTTAAAAAGCATGGAACTCCCATCAGTGAAAAACAATACCAAGATTGTGGCCTTATGATTTACCGGGAAGGACAACCAGTTTTAGCAGGAGCTAGTGGGGCTGGGTGTTCAGCAACAGTGGTCTATGGCCATTTATTGAATCGCATGAAAAAAGGTGAATTTAAAAGAATGTTAGTGGTAGCTACAGGTGCTCTACTATCACCGCTAACCTTCCAGCAAAACGAAACAATTCCTTGTATTGCTCATGCGGTATCGATTGAATACGGGGGGAAGAATAGATATGATCTTTTTTTGGGCTTTTGTCGTTGGTGGCTTGATTTGTGTAATCGGTCAAATTATGTTTGATGTGTTCAAACTTACTCCGGCACATACATTAAGTACCCTTGTAGTGGTTGGTGCTATTTTAGATGGGTTAGGTTTATATGAACCACTGATTGATTTTGCTGGGGCAGGAGCTACTGTGCCTAATACAAGCTTTGGGAATTCACTTGTACACGGGGCTATGCAAGAGGCCGAAAAACACGGTTTAGTTGGCGTACTTACAGGGATGTTCGAAGTGACAAGTTCTGGAATTTCATCCGCCATTAATGGTAGGTGCTTTGATATTTAAACCAAAGGGGTAAGGAGGAAGATGCAAGATGACGGTAGCATCGAATGTAAAACAGTGTCTTGCCGGTCTTAAAGGCATAGAAGTCAGTTTATCTAATTTAGCAGAACGTACACAAGATAACGAATCAAAACAAATTTTACATGAAACGATGATGGTAGTGAGTGAAATAGTGACGGACGTGAAAAAAAGGGTTGGAGAATTGGAAAGAGAAGAATTCCAATATAAAGGATTTTAAGAAGAGAGGAGGTATTTTTTCATTATGCCTGAATGGATAGATGTATCGGTTCGATCAATATTGTTTGTAATTGTTCTTTTTTTCATTACAAAGGCGCTAGGTAAAAAACAAATATCCCAACTTTCTTTCTTTGAATATGTAACCGGGATTACTATAGGAAGTATAGCTGCAGAAGTTATTACAGGATTGGAACAAAATATGTATATAGGGTTATTAGCGATGGTGATCACTGCATTAATACCTTTTATAGTTGGTCTTATTTCTTTAAAAAGCAAAAAAATTCGCGATTTTATAGAAGGCAAGGCATCTGTATTCATCAAAGATGGAAAAGTTATGGAAGATAATTTGAAAAAGGAAAGATATACGACGGACGAATTATTGGAATTGCTTAGAAGGAAGGATGTCTTTCAGCTATCTGATGTAGAATTTGCGGTATTAGAACCAACTGGGGATTTATCTGTTATGTTGAAGAAAGAAAACCAACCTTTAACAGCAAAGGATTTAAACATAAAGGTAGCATCAATCAAGGAGCCTCAGACTGTCATTATGGATGGCAAGATTTTGGATGAGCCACTTGCAACCATTGGGTACAGTAGAAGATGGTTAAAGACGGAACTGGAAAAACTGGGAGTCACAATTGAAAACGTATTTATCGGACAAGTGAACTCCTATGGGGAATTAACGGTTGATGTTTTTGATGATAAACTACAAGTTCCATCTCCTCAAGAAAGCCATTAATCCTTGCGACAATGAAAAAATGCCAAGCAGACTTAGAATTATTTGCGCTAGCAACATAAAATAAGGATGCTAAGGAGCTATATGTAAAAAATAGTGAATAACTACAAAAAGCTATTGATAAAGTTACCCACATCTTAAAAAGTTAATTGTTTAAAATAATAGGGCGGATAATGCCGCTAAGAAAACTCGTAAATATCAATTTCCATGTGCATAACACATCGTTCTAATGTATATAAATATAAAGATTAGGTACAGTAGTTGGAACTGGCGGCCAACACCCCCATTTAGAATGGGTATGGAGATGCAGGACTCGCCCCTGCCGTTGATAACTTAATCAAAGGAAAAAGTCTTGGATTTTATTCCGAGACTTTTTTTTATGTGCGCCCGGCATGGGTGTGAACTATAGGGTGCAAGTCCCGAACCACGAAGGCAAAAGTAGTGGTTAGCCAAGTGCAAGGGTGTCCGTGGTGACGCGGAATCTGAAGGAAGCAGGCGGCAAAACTCCGGTCCGAGGAACACGAACCTCATAGTAGGCTATGTTTTTCTGGATGAGCGTGCATAACAACGTAAAGTCCTTTCTGTCGAAGGGTAGACAAAGTAAATGAGGCGGATAGATGGAGTGAAAGTACACACTCTTACCCGGGGAGGTCTGATGGATACGTGAAGTACCCTTCATAACCTACTTAGTGATAAGTAGTTGAACCATCAGAAGTCAGCAGAGGTCATAATACCGGTTGGTCTAGAACGACTGGGAAGGACCGAACAATTAGGAAAGAATAGCCCTTGGCATTCAGTGAATGATGATGAACACAGAAAAACACTTGTCCTCACTTGAACGAAAGTAATGGTGAATCCCATGAGGGTCCTCGCTAATATTTAAGCAGCACTTTTAAAAAAAATTTTTGTGGGATTTTTAAAAAAGTAATTCTCCAAAAGGAGTAAAGCCTTTTTTCTTATTGAACTAAAGGGGCAGCATTCCTGTTTGAAAGATGTTCGGGGTCTTGCAGAAAAAAGAGCCCTCTAGTATGATGCTGAGTGTCAACGACCATTGACCCATCATCTACAAGGAGGACTCCTAAATGCATTCTAAAGTGAATAACAAAATTAATCAAGTGACTGAAAATACACTCGTCGTTGGCATGGACATTGCGAAGCGTGTGCATTACGCCTGTTTCGTCGATGAAAGAGGACGCGTGATAGAAAAGGCCTTTGCGGTACATCAATCAAAAGAAGGATTCGAAATTTTGTATGAAAAGATTCGACAAACGATGCTGGAAACACAGAAAACGGAAGTCATCGTCGGCATCGAACCTACAGGTCACTACTGGATGAACTTAGCTTATTTTTTAGATCAATACGGCATTCCACTCGTTATGGTAAATCCAATGCACGTCAAACGTTCGAAAGAACTGGATGATAATTTACAGACGAAGAATGATAAAAAAGATGCGTTAGTCATCGCTCGTTTAATGAAAGACGGTCGCTTTAGCTACCCTCGTTTATTAAAGGAGATAGAAGCTGAACTGCGCATCGGATCTACCTTACGTTCCAAGTTAACAGAGGATTTAGCTAGTATTAAAAATCGAATCAGACGTTGGCTCGATCGCTATTTCCCTGAATTTACTCAAGTCTTTTCTACTTTCGGAAAGATGGCACTTGTAGCACTAGAAAAAACACCAATGCCTCAGGAACTTCAAGGGAAAACAGCGGAAGAACTTGTCTTTCTCTACCGTCAGGTAGGGGGTATGAAAGCTCCACAGTTACCGAAAGCCAAACTACTGATTGAAGCTGCGACTAACTCAATCGGATTGACTGAAGGAGCACAGATGGCCAAACATGAAATTGCCACACTCCTACGTCAATATCGTTTATTAGAAACGGAAATTGAAGAAGTAAATAATCAATTAGCTGAAATGGCTAAAACAACGAATGAATATGACCTGCTCGCATCTGTTCCAGGTCTAGGAGATGCGACGATTGTAGACTTACTTTCAGAAGTAGGAAGCTTTTCACTTTATGAGAATCCACGCCAACTCATCAAACTAGCGGGATTAACATTACGTGAAAACTCTTCTGGACAACATAAGGGACAAAAACATATCTCCAAACGAGGAAGAAAGAAACTTAGATATATTCTTTTCAAAGTAATTGTTCCACTTATTCGTCACAACCAAGCGTTTAAACACTTACATGAATACTACACAACACGGAAACAAAATCCCTTACGGGGCAAGCAATCGATGGTAGTACTCTGTGGTAAATTACTAAAGGTATTACATGGAATTTGTAAAAAGAAAGTTTATTTTAACGAGCAAGCTATGATGAAAGATCTTTACTGTCTCGGAGAGGCAGCGTAAGCATTTCCAATCAACGACCTATTAAAGGATGACACGGAGAAGCCGGCACTATAACTAACACTAAGACTATGAGTCCCCGGGGCAGCTTAGCTGACCTCTGCCTTATGAATAGACCGAACGAAGGAATGTAAGCGCACTGACGCTAAGAGACATGGGAGGGTACGTCGTCATAAGTTTCGCAGAGATCCATTGTGCATCACATAGTGGAGAAAAAGGCTAATGATTTCCATTAGTTTTAGCGAAGCGTACGCTCGATTTGGTAATAAAATCTATAAATTCAAGACTCTGTTTATTAAACGAAAGAAAAATATTTTTCTTAAATCACGAAGTGATGTAAACCGTTGATATCTCAATGTTTATAGAGGGAGTTTAGTTGTGCGAAATGTTCCTACGGAAGGGTTCTCTCTTAGTCGAGTAGCACTGGATTTAGTAAGAATGACTGTGTTATAAGCTCGGTGAAAAGGCGTGAGAAATTACCGTACCAGTTCGGCTGACGAAAGCCTACTCGATGGAGTGGTGTAGTTCATGATGCTTGAGTTGAATGAATATGGTGAGAATGCGAATAAACCTAAAAGAAAAGGTTAAGCTGACGAACTTCTGAATGTACGGGTCTAGAACTGCGATACATAGAAATGTGTATATCACCAAATCGTGAGGTTAGATGTGGATGAGTAAGACTAACTAATATGAAAATCCATGATACGTTACAGGCGTATGAATGCTAACAGGCTTACAGGAAGCATCTAAGTTCATTCTATAATAGATATAATTCAACGTTGTAAGCTGATAACGCGGAGGGCTTACTCCCTAAGAAACGTTGGCAGGGAAAGCAATAACGATAATAGTTACTGTATAACTTGCCTTTATATCAGTGAAAGTGGTGGCACAGTACCAATGAAATGAGGTGTCTCATGAGAAAAGGTCAATCTAAACAATTCCTCGTATTCCAAACGTATACTTGCTACATAGTTTGTACATGCTAAGGGAAAAACTAAGGAGGAATTTTAGTTGGAGTGGATTTTTTTTCTATACCTGTTAAATACGTTCTTTATCTTATTCATAGCAATTTGGGAAGTTCGTCGGCCAGCCAAAGCTTTGAATTGGATAGTAATCGTCCTTGTTTTGCCTTTCATTGGTTTCTTACTATATCTTAGCATATCAAATCCCAAGCTTATTCATCGTAAAAGATTGACCTCTTCTCATAATGAGTCTGATAAGTTACCTGATACATATAGTGATTCAGCATCGATAATCGCCGATGCTTTAAGGTATTTTACTGTAGGCGGGCTTCGAGTCGGCAAAGTCCAAGTATTAAACAATGGAATAGCAAAATATGAACAACTCATCGAATCCCTACAAAAAGCCCAAAAAACCATTGAACTGGAATATTACATCTATCGGAATGACCAAATAGGTAATCGCATCACAGAACTGCTGATCGAAAAAGCAGTAAACGGAGTGCGGGTTCGTTTTATTAGAGATGGTTGGGGGAGTAAAAAATTTCCGCGTCAAAAAATCCTTCAGATGGTGGAAGCAGGGATAGAATGCCGGACAATATTTCCTTTACACTTTCCCTGGATTTTATCCAATTGGAATTATCGGGATCATTGTAAGATTGTCACGGTCGACGGAAAGAAAGCTTTTACTGGTGGCATGAACGTAGGATATGAATATACAGGATTGAATCCTGACGTTGGCTTCTGGCGGGATACTCATTTACAAATAACAGGAGAAGCATCAGTCGATTTGCAGACTGTCTTTGACGTTCATTGGAATATTGCTGTGCCGGAACGGATAAAATCGAAAACAAATCTGAAAACAAAATCTGAGGTAACGAAAATCAATCCAATCGGAAGAGTAGATCTTTCCAGATGGTCAGCCGAATTGGGGTCAGAGTTGAGCACCATAGAAGGTAAAGAGATGGACATATACCCAAAGACAGGGACATTGCAAAAAGCGTACATCCATACGTTGGAAGGAAACCCTGGAATTCCTACCCCAGTTATTCGTCAAGCTTACTTTATATGTATAACACAGGCGACCAAGACTATTGATATAACAACACCCTACTTTGTACCAGAAACAGATATTATCATGGCATTAAAGACAGCTGTGGCTCGTGGTGTGCACGTAAGATTGCTGGTTCCTCGCCACATTGATCAAAAAAGCGTGGGCTTTGCAAGTCGTACCTATTACGGGGAACTTATAGAAGCTGGGGTCCAAATCTACCAGTACAATAAAGGAATGTTACATGCGAAACTGATGATCATTGATGAGGAAATTGCAGAAGTAGGCGCAGCAAACTATGATATGAGAAGTTTTCGCCTGAATTATGAGGTGTGTCAAGTCGTGTACAGTGCTGATGTGGCAAGGGAACTCACAGAGCAGTTCGAGAGGGATCTTACTGATTCTGTACCATTAAGAATTGAAGACTTGTTGCAACGATCCCTGACCGAACGCATTGTTGAACAAGGTGCTCGCTTGCTTTCTCCATTATTATAAGTTGATGTATCCTGTTTTTATTGTTCTATCTTAAATCTAGATTTAAAAAATTTTCTTAATTACGATGGAAATTCATTACTAAAAAACGGTAATACTAAAAAGGCAGCTCAAAGAGTTTGAATTCAAAAATATCTGTTACCTTTTAATTTAAATATAGGGGTGATATCAATAAATAATATATTTGAAAATCTTAAGGAAATACGTTTATTTGAAGATAAGCTCTATCATTTAGAATTAAATGGTTGGCTAAAAAATGAGTTTTTAACTTGGGAATGGTGGATTCTAGTAGTTTTTTTTATTGTGCCTTGGGTTATATGGGCTAAACTTGTTAAACGAGACATTATTTTAGAAATTTTGTTATTTGGTACCATAATTATCTTGACAACAACCTTATTAGATGTAGTTGGTGCACAATATAGTTTTTGGGATTACCCCATTGCATTCCTACCTATTATTCCTCGGGCCTTTCCTTTTGATTTTTCAATGGTACCTGTAGCTTATATGTTGTTATATCAATATTTTAGAACATGGAAATCTTTTATTTTAGCCCAGATCATTATGGCACTAACATATGCCTTTATAGGTGAACCCTTTTGCGAGTGGGTCAAACTTGTTAATTATTTAGAGTGGAGATACAGATATTCATTCATATATTACATCATTGTTGGAATTGTAACTCGAGCTTTAATACTAAAACTAGCCTCTTTATCTAAACCTCAAGATCTTACAACTAAGTAAAATTTAAATTGGAGGAAAAAACTTTGGAAGAAGTTAATATTGGTTTACTGACGATCAAAGTCATCGTTGGTTTTGCCACTTTATTTTTTATCATTATCATAACAGGCAGAACATCCATCTATCAGTTAACCCCGTTTCACTTAGTTTTTGTGTTAGTACTTGGAGATTTTTTAGGAAATACCATTTATGAAGATAAGGTAGGGATTTTTCATTTTTTATATGCCATCGGATTGTGGACGTTTCTTATGTTGGGAATAGAGTTTATGACTCTAAAAAATAAATCGACACGTTCTCTCTTATTAGGCAATCCTAACATAATCATTCGAGATGGTGTTATGGACAGAAAGTTACTTACAAAGAACAAATTGGATGTAAATCAAGTATTGAGTATACTCCGTCAAAATAATGTCTTTTCAGTTCGCGAAGTCAAATACGGTATATTGGAAGCTAATGGGCAATTAAGTTTATTATTAAAATCCAAGTATCAAAAACCAGACAAGCAAGATCTCAATCTTCCAGAAAGTCCAGTAGACCTCCCAACATCGTTAATTATAGATGGGGAAATTTTATGGGATAATTTACATGAACTCGGATTTGATCAACAGTGGTTAGATAACCAATTAACTACCAATGGATATGATAATGTAAAGCGTATACTCTACGCAGATTGGCGAGAGAGTGAAGGCATACATGTAAGTCCTAAATAAAATTTGTTAGGATAAGAGCATATCAATTTTCTTGGTGAATATAAACTTTAGTCTTCAACAATCGGGCGCTTTAATGAAGTAACTAAAGCCTAATTTTTCACTTATAACACCGAGAAATTAGACTTTTTATATTTTGATTTCCTTAACGTTGTAAATCCGCATTTTCCTGACGCTACCCCTTGATAAGTATAAAGAAAAATATAAGGAAGCTGAAGAATTAACCTCTGAAAAAAAATATAAACAAGCATATGAAATATTCAATAGTTTGAATCAGATATTTGAAAGCGAAAATTTGACTCTACAATGCTCTATCTTATTAAATTATATAGGTGATTATAATCAGTCTATTAAACATATTGAAAGAATATTAAGTGGGAATCCAAATAACGCTGAAGCGTTAATTATTAAAGTGAATAATTTAGCTGAATTAAAGCAGTTTGATAAGGCGATAGCTATTTTTTTATCAGGTACTTGAAATAAATCAAGATATCCCTGAATGTTATTATAACTTAGCATATATTTATTCCCAACAGGGCGATAATCAGCTAGCATTGGATTTTTATAAAAAATGTTTAATAGTAGACGAAGATTATATTAGTGCGCATATAAATATCAGCCAGCTATATTTTGTACAGGGAAGAATGGATGCTGCGAAAAATCATAGTAATAAGGCACTTAAAATTAATCCTTAATGTTATCAAGCTTATGCTAGAATAGGAGAAATTTATAGATATTACGGTGATTTCAATAATGCAATCACTTATTTCATTCGTTGTTTAAAGATTGATCCGAGTAATTTTGAGACTCTTTTGGGAATTGCGATCAGCTATATATGTGTAGATAGTAGATTAAACGCTAAAACTTATTTTGAAATTTTTTTAAGCCATTATTTAAGTGTCTTTACTGAAAAAGGAGAGAAATCCCAAGGGAATATTTTAATAACAGATATTGGAGAGTCATATTATAATCTTATATCGTTAAATATTATTAATCCAAATCATGCTATATTAAATATTAACGATGTAACAATGGATATTAATTTAAATGTTATATCGAATAATTTTTCAGTGGGTCTATATGGATCTGAAAAAAATGAAACGAGTTGTTTTCCATATCTTTCATTCTCATATGAAAACAAAGACTACTTCGAAAATATTGTTAATGAACTTAAGAGATATAAAAAATCAGGTTTTTTTGATTATTATATAATTGATAGTGCAAATGAAATATATTTAGACATAATTGAATCTAGGGAAGCGATAAATATAACTTTAACTATTCCTACAAAAGATGAAGAAAAAATTCAGTTATTTGGATCGTTATTTAACATTGGAGATGGCTACAATAAGTTCAAAGAATATATTTATCAATTCCACCCTCTTGTATTACAACTTAACACAAAAAATGACCAAATATCTTTTATGATTAGTAATCTAAAACTAGAGTAAATGGTTAATTATAATAATAATATTTATACCTGCCTACTCCTTCCTCACAAACAACAAACATGCCTCGTTTGAAGAGATAATTATTAAAGCGTTTACGGGCTGGTTGTTATACCAAACGAGGCGAAGTAAAAAGCTGGATACAATACAAATATGTAGGAAGGCGGACTAAGAGCCGTAAATTACTACTTTTTCAAATGGAAATACAATATAATCGATTTATACACCTTTATATATAGGGAATTCTAGACTTATTTATCATCTATCAAAATTTTTACTGGGTATTATATCCCGATCGATTTATAATGTTATCATACTGGCAATAAAACTAAAGGTGGAATGAAAATAAGTGCAACTAATATCCCCTAGTAATTTAAAAAGTATTGAAGATGTTCATGAGTGGCTAAATCGTTGTGCTACTATTTATCGAAGTACAGAACATAATGAAAGAATAAAGATAGATCTAAGTAGTTTAAAATGGGTTTCTCCGGTTGGGTGTGCAGCTTTAGCTGCAACTTTTTACAAATTATATTCTCGATACGATATTAGAATATCTATACCTGATAATGAGTCTGCGGATAAAGTAATTGGTTATCTCGAAAGAATGGATTTTTTCGAGATATGTCCAATCGAAGTTAAAACAGCTTTCGAGACTCATTGCGATATGGATAAATATTATAATAGGCACCGGAACGTTCAAACAAAAGCTCTATTTGAGCTTCAGAGAGTAAAAAATTACAGAGAAGTAGGCCCTTTGCAAAAATCGATACGTGATATCATGAAAGGAAGGCTGGCACCTAATAGAGTATCGGATATTGCAAGTATTATAGGAGAGTTGGCAAATAACTCAATTGAACATGGTGGAACTCCTTGCTTTCCTTGTGTTCAATATTATCCTCAAAAAAAGAAGGTTGAAATCGCTATATGTGATTTTGGAAAAGGGATAGTTAAAACTCTTAAAGATCTCGTACCACATAATTCCTCACATGATGTTGTGTCTAAAGCAATACTTACAAAAGCTAGCGGCGTTGAAGATGAGGATAGAGGAAGAGGTCTTATGGAAGTTAAGCAAAGAACCTTTGACTGGTCTCTGATATCTCAATTCTACGTTAGGACTCATAACAGCGCGTATCAAGTATTTCCTGATAAGGTAGAGACATTAGAATCAGGAGAATATTATTTTGGTACCTATTATTATATTATTATTAATATGCATTAATAAAAGCTTGACCGCATTTAATTAATGCCTTAATATAAAGATAGATTTCAATTTCTAAATTGAAATCAAAAAAATAAAGTGAATGGTGGATGCTATGCGTCTTATCAGTTTATTGACACAAGAAGATAATTTTATTGATCTTGTAGGTAGAAGACCTACTGTACCACTAAAAGAAAAAATAATTGAATTAATGAAAGAAGCTCCTCAAGGAACAATATTCTATTATGATTTAAATGAAGTAAGAGAAGTAAATGGTTCTGGTATCCATGAGGTTATTATTAAACCGTTAGAATGGCTATATGAAAATTTTAAGTCACACGAAAAGTTTTTGATACTCAAGAATCTAAGCGTGGAATACGATCATTTATATAATATCCAAATCACTTGTAACAAAGAGAAAGTTTCAATTATTGCTCAAAATGAGGAATCATATGAGGTAATCGGTAACAAGGCTGGTGAAGCACTTTTAGAGTTGCTGGATTTTATATACTTACATAAACAAGTATCAGCTAGTGATTTAGCAAAAAATTTAAATAAAAAACACACTCTTATTTCTACACACCTTACTAAATTATATGAATATCGATTGATAAGTCGGCAAGAAGAGCAACTTCAAGAAGGTGGACGGCAATATATTTATAACAGTTTGTTTTAAGGGGGGGAAACCTCCTTTTTAAATCACCGAATTCAATTTATAAATTGAAAACGGAATGATTTTTTAAATTATTCGATTTCAATTCTAAAATTGAAATCCGTTAAGGAGAAGAATTATGAACAGAATTAGTTGTAGTAGAGAACCTCCGTTATCTATTTTTTGGGGGTAAATATATGCAGGAAACATTATAGAAAATTCTAGTTTAGATTTGGAGGTGAAGTGAATGGCAAAAAATACAGGTAGGGGATACAGAAAAGGGACTATAGATAATCGTAGTCAATTTAAAAATTCTAATGGGAATTGGGTGAAGCGTAACACTGAAACAGGCAGAATTATGGATCAAAAAACATCTGGGGGTTCCTTTAAAGGAGTTCGAAGAGAGGATTAAATGACTTATTAGTTATTTTTTCACTACAAAATATGAATATGGAAGAAGGAAGATGAAAAATGGCGGAATTTACAAGAGCGATTCAACAACAAGATACGGTTGTAACGGTAAGTGATACTTCACGAATTCAAGGAGGGAATGTAGGAGACACACTTAATATTGATACTGTAATTAAATTGACTAGTCCAGAAGCTGAAACAGTAACTCTAGTGCTACCCACTGTTACAGGAGATCCACAAAGAGCCTATTTAAGAACGATAGGTGAAGTAGATAATAGACAAGAGTTTGAATCTCCTATAGATTTAGAACAATTCGATGCCATGACAGAAGAACAACGTCAGAAACTTGAGGAACAAATTACAGCTTTAAAACAACAGTGGGATCAGATTAAAGAAGAAGCAAATCAAGTTACGTTAAGTACAATTGATTTAGTTGCAGGAAGTCAAGAACTGAAGTTTTTTATGCAAAAAGAAATTATGCCGACAGCTACTCACGAAGGAGAGATTTTCGAATTCTCTTTTATTGCTCCACAAAGTAATTTTAGTGTTACACAAGGCCAGTTTAACATGTCAGTAATTATTATTCTTCCGAGAGGGGCTACTCTGTATGGTGAACCACAAGCTATTAGCCCTGAAGGTATTCCTGCACCAGTATTAGAATATAACAATAAAATTGCAGGGGTCGGACGTCATATCATTCAATATTCGATGCAGTATGATCCGATTTTTACAATTAGATATAAATATTAGGTACATTGCATTGTTATTTGTCCTAAGCAGACAATAAAAAGCTGCTTAGGACAAATTACTGAAAAGTTTATACGGAAATATAATTATCTATAGGTAGGGTGAAAAAGAATGATTATTGAAGATGTACTCCACTTTTTTAAGTATGGTCTGAGTAGTTGGAATTTGGTCTTTAAATACATAAAAAAATCTATAATAGCATTTTTTATTATAAATTTTGTATTTATAGCTAGTTTAATTTGTTACGTTATAGTCAATCATAATGATTTTAATTTGAAAATTTTTGCGTTTCTATTAACATTAATATTTTGCTTTTTCTTCTTTAATATATTTTTTCTGGTTATTCAACCGACGAAGAAAATAATTAAGTCAGTTTATGGATTTTCAATAAATAAACTATTTATTCCAGCCTTCTCTACTCGAGAGTGGGAACTGTTTTATTTTTCTTTACTAAAAGCATTTTTGTTACGTAATGGGATTAATAATAAAGAAAAAATTGACGAATTGAAAGCGATTTTAATAGAAAAAGCTGAAAATCAAGCAAAAAATTATACTCCATTGATTAATACGGGCATAATACTAGCTTTTTTCATTCCAGTGTGGTCCGCTGCAAACACCAGGCTATTTAAATCTATTAATGATCTTAATACTGGTATGGCTATTGTAATAGTAGTTCTTTTTCTTATTGTGTTATTTAATATTATTGGATTTAATGTTAAATATTTCGTTAAGGAATTTTCTTTTTTTTCACAAGAGCAATATAGAATTTACTCACTTAAAAACTACTTGAATATTTTATCTTTCGAGATTTTGTTAGCCGAAAGTGAATTTTACCAAACCAAGATTAATACAGATGTAATAGAGAAGGTTATGAAAGAATACCAAAAAAAATACTTCGAGAATGATAACCAATTAGTGGTACTTAAAAATAATAGTTTAACTATTTTAAAAAGATGGTTTAGATTTTTACATACCAAGTTCAATTTTTTTTAAACACATTACTGTAAGTTCAACTTCGTTCTCCAATTACTGAGATTTTTAGATGTCTAAAAAATGATTTTATAGAAATGTTAGAAAAGGACTATCTTACTGAAGACATTAAAAAGTAAGTAGTTGTTTGAGAGACATTTTGAAAAAAAGATTTGGAGTAAAATATATGTAAACTCACATTTTTCTGTACAATAAAATGAAGTCAAAAAAACAGTAAAAATAAGGAGACCAGCTCAAATTGGTTTAAATAAATTTAAAGAATGTCTTAACTGGGCGAGAGTTTTAATAAATATTTAGCAATCAGTTGAGATCAGTAAGGCACTTGTAGGTAATAGGTTGTCAAACGTACATTTCGTCCTTACCGTACTGCTAGGATGAATAATTAAAGTTGACTGCCATGTTTATTTTTTAATTTTTTAATAACAAATTAGTTGACATCCTAATGGTTACTGCATATAATAAAGATATCAGTAGTCAACCAGCGCCTCTTTTTAATGCGAAACAGGGTTGGCCTTTTTTATGTCTAAAAACAAGAAGGGCATCGTATGTCTAAATTTTATGAAGTGAAGTTAGAAAAAATTAAAAATAATTTTTATACTGAAGAAGTCATAGATATTACAGACTATGAATATCTTCATTTTACGTTCAACAAAATAGCAGTTGCAAAAAATCCAATGAAAAAACCGTATACTATGAAGGAAATGGTTGATAAATTGGAATCAAATCAAATGTTTTTTAATGATCAAGAAAAAGTAAACTGTGCAGCTTTCTTGAAATGTGTTAATTATTACACATTTAAGTATTATGCTCAAACTGAATTCGGTAAAAAAGAGGTTAAACCATATAAGGCAGTTAAAGAAATATACATATTCAATCAATATATAAGAAGTTGGCTACACGATTTATTATCACATATTGAAGTATTTCTTCGGACTGCAATTGTCGACATTCTTGCGCAAACATATGATTCAAAACATTACCAATCAGCTCAATTTTACATAGATGATGAGATATACTTTGAAGAAACAGGTAAAAGATCTAGAAATAAAAAAAGGATTATTGGTGTTCATAAGTTGTTGGAATCTTTCAATAATACTATTCAAGAAAGTAAAACACGAAATATAGCAATTAAGCATCACCAAGAAGCTTATGGAGCTACTCCAGCTTGGCTACTATTTGATTTACTTACTTTTGGACAAGTATCTACCTTTTTTAATTATTTAATCCCTAAGTATAAAAGAAGAGTAGCACAAGGTTTAGTTGTTGATAAGGTAAATAATATGATTCCTGGTGATATGTTAGCTAGTTGGATTAATGCATTAAGATATTTGAGAAATGTAGTTTCTCACACTGGAAAAATATATGGAAGTAATTTTGATATATTACCTCAGAAGCACATAAAAGATGAAAGTTTCATGAAGGATTTAGAGAAATTTAATTATGATAAAAGAATAATAACCTACTTATTAATCATGAAGCGTATTTTTATGCTAATGCCTACAGAAATGCAACTTTATTGGAACGATAAGATTAGTGAGTTATTTAAAGAGATTGAACACAATCAACATATTAAGCCAGCTCGATTAGGGTTTAATGATCAAACATTTGATTATCTTCATATAAAGTAAATTATTTGACATAGAAAAGACTCCTTTTAAAGAAAAGGGGTCTTTTCTATGACTTTAAGTCCTTAGTTGTTTTTCATACTCTTTGACTAGTTTATAAAAAGTAGTTTTCTTGGTACCAATTTCCTTCATTAAGTACAAATATGATGAATACTTGAGATGGGAATGATATTGTGGGCTATATTATAGAAAGTTTCCGTTGAACACGATTACCCTTCTGCTGCATCTAGTCTTTTATATATCCTAGAATCCATTTTAGGAGGAGGATTGTAAAAATGAAATAAAATTGTGGTATATGTTAATATGAATCTCATTTAAAATTAAATGTCCATTTTATTCTCACTTATTTTTCTTAAGTATATTCTAAGTATCGATAAACGTCCTTATCGATACTTAGAACGGGTATATTAAGTGAAATAGTTTATGGTAAAATAGAACAAAAGCAGAACAGATAAAAATACGCTATTTAAATAGAAGAAACTCCAATTTCCTTTTTAGGGAATAAAATATTAAAGGAGGATAAATTAATGGAAAATAAATCGATTATCATTCAATCATCAACGGAATTACCAGCTGATGTCCAACAACTACATCAACAAGCAGAAGTCCATCTATCGAACTCCAAAGCAAAAAATACGAAAAAGGCATATACGTCTGATTGGCAACTCTTTACGGATTGGTGTGCGACACATAACTTAGTCGAACTACCAGCAACCCCGGAAACCATCGCTTATTACCTTACTTTTCTTAGTTCAGCATATAAAGCCTCCACCATTAAACGGAAAATGACGGCCATCTCGCAACGTCATTTGTCTGCGAACTTGGAGAGCCCTACAAAAAATGCTCTCGTACAGGGGGTGTGGCAAGGGATTCAACGTTCCATCGGGATTAAAGAAGTGGGAAAAGAGGCATTATGGTTAGCAGACTTGCGACAGGTGGTTGGAATTTTACCAAACACATTAATTGGGATCCGGAATCGTGCCCTATTAGTGAGTGGATGGGCAGGTGCTCTACGTCGAAGTGAACTGGTGGGGGTAGATGTGGAGCACATGAGGTTCACTAGTGATGGATTAGTGCTCACGATTGAGCACAGTAAGACGGACCAACAAGGGGCGGGACAAGTCATTGCGCTTCCTTACGGTAGCAATCGTTTGACATGTCCGGTACGTTCTATGCAAGCGTGGTTGGAGGAATCGGGAATCACTAGTGGACCAGTCTTTCGGCGGATGGACCGACATGGAAATCTATACGAGCGTATGACGGCACAATCGGTTCGATTGATTGTAAAAAAGAATTGCCAGGAGGCAGGACTTCCAGCGGCATCTTATGGGGCACATAGTTTGCGTAGTGGTTTTTGTTCGACTGCAGCAAAAGCTGGAAAAAGTGAACATCAGATTATGCGTCAGACTAGACATAAGCAATCGAGTTCCCTCCAACGGTATATCAAGCATGGAACTATTTTTGAGGATAATGCGGCTAGTGGGATAGGACTATAAAAAATCACCCTATATAGTTCATTAATGACAAAAAGAGAAGGTTCCAAAAGTTGATTATCTTTTATCTCTCAACTTTTGGAACAACCTCTTTTATACTAGAAAATGCTACAAAGGGTGAAAAAAATTCCTTCTATAGAACGTAGCAGTTAAGTTGAATTAGAACATTTGACATAATCTATACCATAAGAGCAATGGAAGATAGTCTAACTTAAATATTGAAATTTAATATAGGGTTCATTCAATTTTACTTACGGTTGGAAGTGTTAGGCTCACTTTTTCCAGTGCATATAGAATGGATGGAATAATAATAAATTGCAAAATAATTCCGGGTATTGCTGTGATAAAGGCAGCTGTGATAAACAAATTAAAACTATATGGCATATCGGCCATACCAAAGAAAATTGTATTGGCAATTCCTAATACGATGCGACCTCCAAACATTGCAATCAGCAGTGTTGGAATAATTCTCCTTTTTGTTATTTCATACCCTAGACCAGCAAGGAAGCCATAAGTTGCTAATTCGAACATCATAGATAACCCAATCGGAAATAGTGGAGGCATACCTGTTAAGATTGAAGAAAGAAATGGTAACAAAAATCCAGTAAATGCGCCATATTTATAGCCACACAAGACACCGCAAATAATAACAGGAATATGCATGGGTAATAAAACGGATCCACTATTAGCTATAGGTAACATATGAAATGCTTGTGGTAGTACCAATCCGATTGCAATACATAATGACATGTAAACTAGTTTTTTTGTGGAATTATGTTTCATATGTAATCTCTCTTCCTAAAATAAATTTGTTGTATCCAAAATAAAGTCACAATGATTGTGGATGGCGAGCTTTTTTATATATAATTCTTCCATAGGTATCCACTTTTTTTGAAAATTTTCAAAATCTTTTTTACCATTTCTTCGGATAATTCTCTGTTCTTGCGTTTCTGGTGAAATTGTTAGAAAAATGGAATGATGATAAAATATTTGAAGATCCGGATGCATACTATATGATCCTTCGATAATATATAAAGATTTTTTTGGAATTACTATAGTTGCATCATACTTGCTCATTTGGCAATTATAAGGTTTAAAAGTAAATGTTTTCCCCATTGTAATAGGTTTAAGTATATCTTGGGTTATTTTTGAAATATGTATATTCCCCGCAATTTGCTTTTGCCAATTACTTAAACGTTCCTTCATTGGAAGAAAGAAATCATCCATATGAATAACAAAACCATCTAATTCGTTTACAATTACATCAGCGCAAGTTGTTTTTCCACTTGCGCTTCTTCCATCAATTGCGACTATTAATGGTTCGTTTTTAGAAATAGATGAACGCAGTTGTTCTATTATATTTAAATATGGTTTAATGGACATTTCCATATTTCAAAATCTCCTCTTATTAGGAAGTTTGTTTTTTCGGTATACTTCTTTGTTTCCAATGTGCATTATTTCTTTTTAAGGACTGGGGTATTCATTTCTTCGCCCAATTTAACAAGCTCTTTCAAACTCTTTTTTAAGGAACAGCTAAGACAACACAACACCCCCCAGACATTATCTGTGGGATTTACTGTTGTGTCCGAATCGAGACTAATGTGATATCGACATCATGGGAAAAGGTTAATATTACTCAATTTATTTCTGATTGATTTTTCATAGCTTATTGTTTTTTATTTTTGACTGATTCATATTTTTTCACGCTTCCCTTTTCAAATTCTTTCTTATATTATTTTTAATCTAGTCGAATGTTTTACATTTTCCACCAAAGCTTCAGAAACATAGATTTCGGATAGATCTAAAGTGTTTTTAATCCTTACTATTTTAGGATTTTCTATGTCAATACGATTACAACACTTGATAGCCGCAATTAATGCTTCTCTTTCGGTATCCATTACTATGGGGAGTCTTGCACCCTCAGGGTTAGAAGATGCAACACAGTTAGTGTAAGTCGACACTAAATCAATTTTATCCATAACACTTTTGGTAATAAATTCTGCTGCACCAATTCCTGCAGCGTTTCCGTGTGTATGTTCTGTCAAATCTAAGACCACAATTCGCTGAATTGTAGGACCGGTAAACCCTTCAATTATCCCTTTAGTTGTTCTCCCGGTTATATTGGGATCCATGCCGGCTCCACTGATATCTTTTCCAATTTCTTCTACAATCAAAACATCAATTTCATCAAAGAGTAGCTTAGGCATCGAAGCCTTTGCAAATTCTAATAAGAGAGGTTCCTCTTTTAGAATATTGGAAGCTATCATACATTTTATTTTTGCGGTTCGATCAAATGCATTTTCTACAATAGCTATACCAAAACCAATAGGTGCACGATTAATGATCACTTGTGCGATTTCAGGAATTACCTTATGAAAAGTATCAAAACCTTCTTGATGTATTCTTGAGCATCCTTCATGTTTGCCAAGCCCGATGGCTAGCATCTTACAAATCCCGCTTTCAATGGGACCTTTAAAATCCGTATGGGGTTTAATGCGTCCGATTGGAACTATTAAATCTGCTTGAAGAGCATTTTTATCTAAAAAAACTGGAATTCCACTTTCTGTCTCACCAATTTGTTCAACTTCCATGGAAGAAATTATAGATACGCCCATTGCTTCTTCAGTTATACCGTAGTCTTCAAGAACCTGCTTTTGGCCTTCGGAAGTAGCTCCTCCATGACTTCCCATCGCCGGAATGATGAACGGGTCTGCCCCCAATTCTTTTAATGATATTATAGTTTGTTTTACTATGGCATCGAGATTATAAATTCCACGGCTACCTACTGCCAAAGCAATTCTCTGACCAGTTTTTACGATTTTTTTTATTTCTGCTCTATTTATTTCAGTATCAACAGCTTGTTTGATATTAGTAATCTCTTCCGCTTCGAATTCCTGTTGGACTTTATACATTTTCGGAAGGATCATTTTGAGTGCAGTGTCTGTCAAAATGGGCATAGATGGGTCACCTGTCCTTTAAGTTATTCTGTAAACCATTTCATAGGTGTGGTGATTAATTCTGGAACAAAAGCATATAAAAGCATCATTAATATTTCGGCAATCAAGAAGGGCATAATTCCTTTTAACATTTGTCCAAAGCTGATATTTCCAATGCTACTTCCTAAATAGAGCAACGTACCTACTGGAGGTGTAATCAGACCGATTGCCAAGTTGAACACCATAATGATGCCAAAGAAATAAGGATCAATTCCTGCCTGTATAATAACTGGAAAAAGTATTGGTGCAAAAATAAGAATAGCCGGAGTCATATCCATAACCATTCCAACTAGGAAAAGGAATATGATAATCACCATTAGCAAAAGCATTGGTGAATCCATAAAACCACCGAGTAACGATGCAACTTGGACAGGTAGTTGAGCAATTGTTATTAGCCAGGCAACGGCAGAAGCTGCTGCCACTACAAGCATTACTACAGCTGTACTTTGCGCTGCTTTAACAAATATTTCACCCATATCTTTCATTTTTAGCTCTTTATAGATAAAAATAGATACTAGAAATGCATAAACTGTGGCAAAAACCCCTGCTTCAGTTGGAGTAAAGATACCAAATCGGATTCCACCTATAATCAATATAGGCATAAACAAGGCAGGTAGAGATTTTTTGGTGATTTGCCAAGCTTCTTTAGCGGTGAATATCTCTTTATCTTCATATCCATCTTTTTTAGCTACCAAAAACCAAGTAACCATTAATGCAAGACCAATTAATAGACCTGGAACAATCCCAGCCATAAAAAGACGGCTTATAGAAATTCCTACCATTGATCCTAATAAAATCAGCGGAATACTAGGGGGAATAATTACAGCAATTAATGAACTTGCAGTAACTAATCCTGTAGAACGACCAATGTCATAACCGCGACTTTTCATTATGGGGATAAGAATAGCACCTAGGGCTGCAGCATCCGCTACCGCACTACCAGATAATCCTGCAAATAAAATACTTGCTAAAACAGCGGTATATCCAATTCCTCCATTTATACGCCCTACTAGAATACTTGCAAATTGGACAAGTAAGCGTGAAAGTCCACCTTTTGCCATTATTTCACCGGCAAGCATAAAAAATGGAACAGCCATCAGTGTGAAACTATTGGCACCTTGTACCATTGATTGGCTGATAATAACCGGATTCCATTGGTCCATAAAAAACATTAATGCAGTAGCGGATAGCACTAGCACTAATGCTATTGGAATTCCAAAAGTCAACAGTACAAAGAGTGAAACTATAAATACTAATAACTCCATATTTAATTTTCCCCCTGTTCTTTTGTGGTCCATAGAGTAATTATTCGGTATATAATAATTAACCCAATACAAACAGAGGTAAATATAATTGATACAGTGTATACACTGAGAGGTAAACCTGTCGAAGGGCTCTCAGTTCCACCAACTGTTTGAGTAAAAATCAGTCCCCCTTGGAAGACAATATAGACTGCAAAAAAAGATAAAAGGTGAGCAATTGTTACAAAAATCTTTTTTGATAGACCCGATAGTTTATCTACTACTAATGTAACACCCATGTGCATATTGTTCTTGAAAGCTATTATAGAGCCAAGAAATACAGTCCAAATGAATAAATATCTAGCCAATTCTTCACTTTCTGCAATCCCGCCTCCAAAGAAATAGCGCATCGTTGCATTAAGGAAGACGAGAAGAACCATGCCAAGTAATGAAATAATAATAGCTATTTTCAATAGTAGTTCTAAAACATAGAAAAGCTTCGTAGTTTTCAATAAAATCTCCTCCGTAACCAATATTTCGTATAACTGAAGTTATACGAAATATTGCCTTGACTACGTACAGTTTATTTAGTATTTCTAATTTTCTCTACAAGTTCTTCAGAACCAGGGTATTCTTTGTAGAACCATTGTTCTACATCTTTTTGAGAATCACGTAGTTCCTGTTTAAACTGTTCGTCAGGTACTTTAATTGTGACACCATGTTCTATTAGTTGTTCTTTAGCCGACTCATCATATTCTTTAGAAATCTCCCAGTTATATTCTGAAGCTTCATTTGCAGATTCCGCTACAATAGTTTGATAATCTTCAGGTAAACTTTGATAGAAAGCATCGTTAATAACCCAAAGAGCTGGACTGAAAACATGACGAGTCTCTAACATATATTTTTGTACTTCATAAAAACTTGATGCTAAATTTGTAGGGAATGGATTATCTTGTCCATCAACTGTACCTTGCTCTAAGGCAGTGAATAATTCAGTTAATGACATTGTAACAGGGCTTGCACCAAGACCTTTTGCCATTTCAACATAATTAGGTACGTTCGGGACACGTAATTTCAAGCCTTTGAAATCTTCCATTTTTTCGATTGGTTTGTTAGATGATACTTCACGGAATCCATTTACTGACCATGCGAGACCTTTGATCCCAGATTTTTCAAGAAGAGGGTCAGCCAATTCCTTACCTATTTCTCCACTAAGTACATCTTTTACATGATCCCACCCCTCAAATAAGAAAGGCATTTCAATAACAGAAATTAAAGGGGACCCCTCATTACCAATCATTGTTCCTGCAATTCCCATTTCAACTGTGCCATTCTTAACTGACGGAATATAGCTGTCTTCTGATCCTAATTGACTGTCTGGATAAATCTCCACGGTTACATTGTTTTGTGTCTTGTCTTCAACAAGTTCTTTAAATTTCTTAGCAGCTTCGGTTTGAGGGTGATTTGATGCGTAATAGGATGCTAATTTTATTGTGAATTTTTCACCTGAACTATCCCCACTGCTTCCATTAGCTTTATTTGTTGCATCGCTACATCCAGTCATTAATAGAACTAACAGTAACGCCAAAACGGATATAAATCCTTTTTTAAAATTCATTCTACTTCCCCCTCGTATATTAGTAGTATTTAATTGAAGTCTCATTATTTATTATTTTCAGAAAATAATATTTAAAATTTAATACTTTGTTCTAATAAAAACTGTTCGACCTGTTTAATTGAAGGAATAGGGGTCACTGCCCCAATCCCTTGAGTTGATAAAGCAGCTGCGGCATTTGCATACTGTGCTGCAGTTTTAGGTGATTTTCCTTTAGATAGTTGAGCCACAAATGCTCCATCAAATGTATCACCGGCTCCTGTTGCATCGAGAGAATCTACTATAAATCCAGGGATATGAGTCTTCTTCTCAGGTGTTGCAACAATACAACCTTCTCTGCCTAATTTTAAAACTACCATTTTCAATCCCATATCTAAGTAATAATCGACAATTTTTTCTGGATTATCTAATCCAGTTAAATGAGTGACGTCATCTAAACTGGGTAAAAAAATGTCAACATGCTGGAGGGTGTTATGGATAATAGCTTTAGCACGTTCTAAAGGCCACAACTTAAGGCGTAAGTTTGGGTCATAAGTTACTACTGTCCCGTTTTTCTGAGCGATTAAAATTGCTTTGTAAATCGCATCACAGGCTGAATTACTAATAGCTTGTGAAATTCCGGATACATGTATATAGCGAAAGTCATTGAGGACTTTTTCATTAATGAATTCTCCTGACATATAACTTGCCGCAGAACCTTCGCGATGATAAGTGAATTCATGTCCCTGTTCTCCATAGCTGATAAAATACAATCCAGTGTGATGCTCTGGATCTATTCTTACCAAATCTGTATTCACATTTTCCTGTCTCCATAGTTTTAGGAATTTGGAACCGAACGTATCTGACCCTACTGCAGTTTGATAAGCCGTCGAAGCACCTTGCCTACTTGCAGCAATTATAAAATTAGAAGTGTCGCCTCCAAAACCAGAAACATACTGTCCTTCTGTTGACTCACTCAATTCCATCAAAGGTTCACCAATTGCTAATATGTCCATTGCTATAACTCCTTTTATATACGATTAAATTTTTCAATCCCTTTTCGCAATGACTTTTCACTTAAAATCAATTTTGCTTGTTCTGCTTCACGTGCTTCGATATCTTGTGAAAATTCTAGAACTTCCACAATTGAGCTAGCTGGAACAACTACCACACCATCAGGATCAGCTATAATTAAATCCCCGGGATTAACAGTAATGCCACCGCACACTACAGGAACATTTAACGCCTCAGTCTTATAACGTCCTACAGTAGTTGCCGGAGAAACACTTCTCGAGAAAACAGGAAAATCGAAATCTCTTTTAATTTCTGTAATATCCCTTACCCCTGCATCCAAAATTGCACCTTCAAGTTTATTAGCAATTGCGCCTGCTGCCATTAATCCTCCCCATACAGCAACATCCTTAGGGCTGCCTTCAACACCTATAACGATAATGCTTCCAGCTTCTGATTCATCTACTGCTTCAAGTGCATGAATAGGAGGCACTTTTTCTTTAGTTAATACTTCCTTAACCGTTACAGCTGGACCAACAATCCGACGATCATTAATTCGGGGTTTTACCTCAAAATCCATAAACCCGCTCTTTCCTACAATTTGGTCAACCGCATCAGCAATAGATGCTGTTGAGATATTTTTATATTGTTCAATAATTTCTGGTGTATAAGTCATTTTCAGATACCTCCATTGGATTTATATTACTTACATTGCACATATTTTTATTTGTTTAGCAGAATGATTCTTTTCTACTTCAAAGTGTTGACATAATTGCATGGAGAATGTCCTGTTAACACTCTATAAATCACTTCCGCTGCTTTTCTTTGCAGATCCTGCATTTGATTCGCTGAATTACCATCCCATACGGTCTGTTACCACTAAGTTTGGTAGTTAATGAGAATACAGCTTTGTTTTAGAAGTTGTATCCCTTCCTTATCCCATAACTCAATATGCTAAGGATTTCCACGGAAGGCGGTTTTAAGGTCTATATTGTCTACTCCGACACCGTATGGTACTATTATTCTACATGTTGCATCGCATTAATAAGAGTTTGGTTTGTTTGAAACTACTTTGACCATTACTGCAGAAGCTACGGTCAAATGCTAAATCTATTCTCATCAGACATATTTGAGTCTATAACAAACATTTAAACTCTATAAATCTTTTTCTTCTTGCTTATAATCAGGATAATTAACGTTTAATAAAACTATTGATCTTTTTGAATCCACTTATTCTTCCAAATAATAGTTATACCTTACTGTAAGCGTTTTCATTAATTGCATCTCTATTTTATCGCTTTGGTATTTCATCAAAAACTGATACGATTATTTATTCTTTTTTTACTATCTAGTAAAAGTGTCTTTTTATTTTCTCTAAAAGTTAAAGCAGAAGTACTTTTATTGAAATCCCCCCCTTCAATATAAGTGCAGAGATTTTTATTGACCATCAAGAATTCCTGGCTCTTCTTATCTCATTATTTAGTCTCTTGTTATCCTCAATTGTAAAACGTTTAAACCCATCTATATGGATTCCCATTAATAGTACAGCTTCTTCGAGGTTCGACTCATATAATGCAGTCAATATTTTTTTATGCTCATTGTTAGCTTGAATAGGCCTTTCAATACTTTGGGCAGTAAGTGCACCTAACCATTTTATCTTTGTTTCTAGCGAATCCATTATTGAGATTAATAAATTGTTATTCGAATTCTGCATTATAGTTTGATGTAATTTTCTATCTGTCTCTAAAAAAGGTTGCAAATTTCCAGTTTTTAGTTCAACCCCTGCATAATCAGTAGCTTTCATATAGCAACTAAGAGTACTTTTAGGGATAGTTAAGGCGGATTTTAGAGCTTGTATTTCTAGAGCTTTTCTCACATCAAAGATTTCTTCTATATCTTTTAACTGCGGCAAACATACATAGGTTCCCGATCTTGGTTTGACCTCTACTAAACCATCTTGCTTTAAAAGATTAAGTGCATCACGAAGAGGAGTTCTACTGATTCCAATTTCACTACATAATTCTTCGTAGTTTATTTTTGAACCTGGTTTTAATTTATTATCCAGTATTTTATTTCGGATATATAAATAAACGCGTTCAGATAAATTACTATTGTCAAAGTTCAACAAGTTTTCCAACTCCTTTATTACAGGCCATTACAATATTTTTAGTTTACTATTGTTTAATAAATTGATGTAATAATAACAATCCATGAACTGAAATATTAAATCTAATATATCAGATTTAATATATCACTTTTTAGAATTGTTTGTCAACTAGACAAAAATTTATTAAGATTAATTTAAAATAAATAATATTAAAATATTGATAATAACAAAAGGAGCATACAGTTTTAATGTTATTTTATTTAAGAGAATATGGACTCTCTTCCCCATTTAATACTTGTACAATGTTTCTTGCAGCTTTTTGTCGTAGCTCAATCATAGACTCTTCTGAATACCAGGCACTATGTGGTGTAATTATGACATTGTCCATTTTTAAAAGAGGACTATTTTTACTGACGGGTTCTTCTTCTGTAACATCCAATGCGGCACCAGTAATAAAACCTTTTTCTAAAGCTTCTACAAGTGCTGTTTCATCAATAATAGGTCCACGTGCTGTATTGATAACAACTGCATTTTTTTTCATTTTTTTAAACTGTTCTTTATCCAGTAAATGATAAGTTTCTTTAATAAGGGGAACATGTATCGACAAAAAATCGGATTCTTTAATAATTTCATCAAATTCCATTTTTAGCACACCTACCGCTGCCATGTCTTCTTTTGAAATAAAAGGATCATACGCAGCGACTTTAAATCCTAGGGGTTTTGCTTTCTCTATAAAGCGGCGTGGAATGCGTCCAAAACCTAAAACACCAAGTGTTTGATGTGAAAATCTGTGAATAGGGGTGCTCACTTTGAAATCCCAGTTACCATTTTTAACCTCTCTATTTAAAAGTGGTATTTTTCGTGCCCATGCAAGTAAGAGTGCCAGAGCATGATTTGAAACCTCCTCCATACCATAATCAGGTACATTAGCAACTACAATCCCTTTTTCTCTTGCAGCATTGATATCAATTGTGTTTACTCCTACACCGTAATGGGAAATAACTTTAAGATGTGGGAGCGACTTGATAACTCTTTCAGAAATAGGAGCATACTGATTTATTATTGCATCTGCTAGTTGTCCGTTTTCTATCACTTCTTCTTCTGTTTTACATTGTGCTTTAATCATTTCAATTTTTAAGCCACTATTTATAAAGATTTCTTCTTCATAATCTAAATTTTCATATTCATAGTCTGTTATCAGTACTTTAAATATCATATATTCACACTCCCTGTAATTAATAATTAAACCCAAATAAAATTAACTAGTTATGATTTTGGAACTCTTTAAGTTACCATTCTGCAATAGTCCCATCTTGATGGCGCCATACTGGATTTTTCCAGTTGTGACCAACTTTTGCTTGTGTACGTACAAACTCTTCGTTTATCGAAATGCCCAGACCAGGCTTATAAAGCATATCGACATAGCCATCTTTATATTCAAATACTCCTGGATCATTTAAATAATCTAGCAAATCACTGCCTTGGTTATAATGGATTCCTAAACTTTGTTCCTGAATAAATACGTTATAAGAAGTGGCATCAACTTGTAGACAAGATGCTAATGCAATAGGGCCAAGCGGACAATGCGGAGCCACGGCTACGTCGTAGGCTTCTGCCATAGCAAAAATTTTCTTGCACTCGGTTATTCCTCCTGCATGAGATAAGTCAGGTTGAATAATATCAACGTACCCTTCCTGTAAAATCTTTTTAAAATCCCATCTTGAAAACATTCTTTCACCAGTGGCTAGAGGAATATTACTAATGCGTGCAATATCACGTAAAGCTTCGTTATTTTCTGGCAAAACAGGCTCTTCAATAAACATTGGACGAAATTGTTCCAGCTCTTTTACCAAAATTTTGGCCATTGGTTTATGTACACGGCCATGAAAATCAATACCTATCCCAACATACTTACCTACTGCTTCCCTTACTGTTGCAATTCGTTCGATTGCTTGATCAACTTTTTCATAGGAATCAATATATTGAAGTTCTTCTGTGCCATTCATCTTTACAGCTGTAAATCCTGCTGCAACTTTTTCCATAGCCGCTCTTCCTACATCATTAGGACGGTCCCCTCCAATCCATGAGTAGACACGAACTGAATTTCTACATGAACCTCCCATTAAATCTGCAATGGAAGCATTGTAATATTTACCTTTAATGTCCCATAAAGCCTGATCTATTCCGGCAATTGCGCTCATAAGAATTGGTCCACCACGATAAAATCCAGAACGGTACATAGTTTGCCAAAGATCCTCAATAAGCAAAGGGTCTTTGCCAATCAAATAATCGCTCAGTTCCTCAACGGCTGTTTTTACTGTGAGTGCTCGTCCTTCAATAACTGGTTCTCCCCATCCTGAAATACCTTCATCTGTTTCTATTTTTAAGAACAACCATCGGGGTGGTACTAAAAAAGTTTCCACTTTTACTATTTTCAAAGTAATCCTCCTATTTCCTTTTTTAGGTACTAGATTAATTTCTGGCTTTTCGTATTTTTTCAATAAATTGTTTTGCAATATCTGTCAATACTTCATAACGTCCTTCAGCAATTGCCTCACTATTTAATAATGATCCACCAGCTCCTACAGCTATCGCTCCATTTTTAATAAATGTTTCCACATTCTCGAGACTTACACCACCAGTTGGCATCATTGGAATATGGCTAAGAGGTCCTTGCAAATCCTTGATATAATTCTCGTTGAATGCTGTACCTGGGAAAATCTTCACTAAATCAGCTCCTGCTGAATATGCACTTAAAATTTCACTTGGAGTCATAACACCAGGGATTGATATTCTGCCATATCGGTTTGTCATTTGAATTGTTTCGATATCCAAAGTAGGAGAAAAAATAAAATCAGCTCCAGCCTCAATAGCGTTTTTAGCTGACGTTGCATCTAAAACCGTACCTGCCCCTACTAATACTTGGTCTTTATACTTCTCTTTTAAATCCTTAATCATCTGCAGTGCTCCCGGAGTATCAAGAGTAACCTCAAGAGCACCTGTCCCACCATTAATCAGTGCTTCTGCAATATGGTATATCTGTGCTTGTTTTGGTTTTCGGATTACCGCAATTAAGCCAGACTCTTTCAAACGAATCAAGTTGTCCCATTTTTTCATTTTGAATGTCTCCTCTATTTAGCGCTTTACGTCTTGCTCATTTCCTAACTGGCCCATAAAATGTTCAACAGCACTTGATGTTGGCAATCCTTCGATATCACCTTTTACTCCAACCACCATTGCACCAATAGCATTTGCTCGTCTGATCACTTGGTACATAGGTTCCTTTCGTAGTATGCCGCTGATAATACCAGCAGCAAAACCGTCTCCAGCCCCTACTGGGTCAACTATTTGTTTAAGTGAAAATGCTTCTACAAAAAATTTCTCTTCTTTTGTATGCAAATATGCACCTTGACTTCCGAGTTTTAAAATAATAATTTTATTGGTATTTCCTAACAGCTTTCTCGCAACTGCTTCCACTTCAGTTTCCCCAGTCATTAACTGGCCCTCTGCAAGCCCAGGCAGAAGGACATCGGCATTTTCAGCAATTTCGTTCAAAACTTTTTTTGCCTTTTCTTCTGACCAAAGTTTTGAACGGAAATTAGGGTCAAAAACTATCATTGTATTATTTTTTTTAGCAATGTCAATCGCCCTTAAGACAGTCTGATAGTTTGTCATACTTAAAGCGGGAGTTATACCGCTGATATGTAAAACTTTGGCACTCGCAATGGACTCCTCATCAAGTTCTTTCGGCTCTATTAAACTTGCAGCAGAACCTTTTCGATAATAATAAATATTCAGGTCCTCTGGAGAAAGCTGCTCTTTAAAAAATAGTCCTGTTGGTGCTTGAGGGGTGAAAATACAAGAAGAAGTATCCACGCCTTCTCCTCTTATAGTTTTTTTAATATAATGTCCGAATGGATCATCGCCTAACTTGCTAAACCATTTAACTGAATGACCTAGTCGTGCAAGACCAATTGCCACATTTGACTCCGCACCACCTATTTTTCTTGGATAATCATGTATATATTCTAGTGGTAGCATTTGAACAGGTTGGAAAAGAATCATGGTTTCTCCAAAAGTAAACACATCTAGTTTTTTCATTATAGGTCTCCTTGAAATATATAAGTATGAGCAAATAATTTCATACTTATATCTTTATCGAGTAAGTAAGAAAACCCGAAATACCCCTATGTGCTGGTTGATAAAGTTCAGGAATATTTCTGGTTTTCTTGTATATCATTTCAGAAAATAAAGGATATATTCATTACTGTTTGATTCATATGTTTAATATTTTAAGTTTTGAATTGGAATATTGTGTTCTTCACAATATTTATAGTAGAGATTCATTTTACTAAACAAATCATCTTGGGAAATTACGTTATCATTATCATCTAAATATTGGATAATCCCTTCAAGGATAAAAAGTGTAATCATTTCCTCTTCTCCATCTACCACAAGAGTGTGTATATCGCCAGGAGGTTCGTATACAAAAGATCCTGGAGTAGCTCTCCACTCTCTTTCTAAATATCTCCATTGTCCTTGGAGGGTGTATGCCATAACTTTTCCTCCAGAATGGCGGTGTCTGTTTACAGCTCCACCTGGCTTTACTTTCAAAAGGTTAATCCAGCTTCCAGTGGTCAAGTCAAAACGTAAAGGTTTGAACCAAACTCTATCAGACTGAGGAATCCATGGAAGATCATTAATATTAATTGCTTGGTCGTCTAATTGAAATTGTTCCGTAAATTTGTTTAATTCTGTAGTCATTTTTTTCCTCCTATATTTTTAATATATACTCACGCTTTCTGCGTAACCGGCGGATAAAGATCTGGATCACCGGCCAAAAGCCCACCATCGACTGGTAAAATAATACCTGTGACGAAACTGGAAGCAGAGGATATTAGAAAATTTACAACTGTTGCCACTTCTTCAGGAGCCCCAAACCTTTTTTGGGGTGTTCGAGATAAAATTCGTTCTCTAAACTTTGGATCTTGTGTAGCTCCTATGGCTAATGGCGTTTCAATATATCCAGGACTAACAGCATTTACTCGAATGTTGAACTGTGCCCATTCTACAGCTAAACACTTTGTCACCTGGACAATTCCTCCTTTTGAGGCCGCATACGATAGAAGGTTTGAACTGCCATAATGGGCAAGCATGGAAGAAAAATTTACAATGGAACCCATCTTCTTTTCTTTCATATATGGGTGTACTGCTTGGCACATATAGACACTACCTTGAAGGTTAATACGCAAAATAGTATCTAACTCATTTGCAGAAACTGAAGCCGCAGGTGATCGGGAAATTATTCCTGCGCAATTTACTAGTGCATCTACGCCCCCAAAATTTTCAACAACAAATTTTACTGCCCTTTCGGTTTCTTCTGGAATTGTTACGTCTGCTTTAATAAATATTACTCTTTTCCCTTGTTCACTTAAGGTCCTTTCTACATCCTTTCCTTTTTCTTCGGATAGATCAATAATTGCCACTTTCATGTCTTTATTAGTAAGTTCCTGGACTACAGCTAAACCTAATCCTGAAACTCCTCCCGTTACAATTACTACTTTATTGTTTGTCATCAATTCACCTCCTAAAATCTAATATATTAGATATAATTCATTTTAAGACAATTCTGATTAATGTCAACAATAATTTCAGAAAAGTTTAATAATATTTACTTTTAAAATTTTTGAAATTCCATATTTCTAAATACCTATTTATTGATTGTTAATTTCAATCTACTTAATAAACTTATTTACTATTTCAAAGAAAGAGAAATCATTTTTGGATGGATATGTAGATAAAGGAGAGATACATACTTACGATTATATTTATGCCAGTAGAATAAGAACATATGGAGGTAATTTTTACGGTTTTAAGTCCTACATTTGAGGGGCTAGGTGTAATAATTTTAGGTGAGCATATGCATGGAAATGGAGGTTTACCCACTATTAGAATATATTTAATGAGAAATAATAACGAAACTGACATTTATGAAATCGAGAAAGAACTAGTAATATAAGAAAACTAGCTGTCTAGTTGAAGAGATATCTTTAATATTAATGGAGAAAAATTTATACGAAAAAGGTGATAGGGTTAAAAACCCCATCACCTTTTCTATTTTTCTAATTCTTGTTCTTTTTCCTTCGTGGATACTGCTTCTTTTAATTCTTTTGTTTGACTATTATGTGGGTTGAGTGAATTTATATTTCTTTCAAGCGCTTCTTTAGATTGTAATAACGGATTTTTCATCAAATGCCATCCAATAGTGACATTGTGTTGGTGTTCTGCTTTTCTATTTTTTTCTTTTACGTACTTACCTACACGCTCATTCAATAGTTTTTCGTTCTTTTGCTGTAAATGTCCCGTTTCTTTTAAATTCGTAACCGATAAGTAGCGATCGGTATTAAGCGATTGAGCAATTGCTATTTTCTGAACAAATTTTTGACCCTCTAACTTTTTCATAAATGTTCGTTCCGTTGTTTTCCCACCTTCTATTGTCACTGCGTATTTACCGTCATCTATTTTGGTTATTTTCATAAAATCTTCGACCTTTTTAAACTCTTTACCTATCTCATTTCGGTTCTCCAACACATTGATGACATGATATCTACTCTCTAGGTCACCTAAAGGTACTAATCTATTCGTATTGGTACGTAAAATGAAATGATGATCTGGAGTACTTTCTTCCACTTTTGCAAATAGGACCAGACCGTTCTTTGAATCCACTAACTGCAATGTTGGTTCATCTTTAAATTCAATCCGTAGTTTCTCTTCCAGTTCCGATTTTACTTTGGATGGATCGATGGATTGATAGAACTCTTTAATCTTTTCACTTTGTAGGGAGTTGATTTGTTCAATCATTTGACCAGACACTTGCTGTACTTCTCGAATTGCTTGTTTTGCTAGGTTCAAGTCCTGTGCCCATGTTGCGATATAGCCGGTCGAGGTTAGGTTGGTATCTAGTCCGTAGTATTTAGATACTATATATGCTGCTGATTCTGCCTGCGCCTCTTTATGCCCTTGTGGAAACTTTTGCATTTCATTTGTTTTGTTATGGAGTAAACCGTGTGCATACTCATGGATAGCCACTCTGAATTTAGCATCGGTAGATTTAGAAATAGCTGTATTAATGACGATTTTATCGGTATTTCTTTCGTAAAAACCTCCGTAGGACTCATTTTCATGATTTTCTTCTAGGATGGATATAGGATTCTGCCTATCTTTATTTACTTGTTCTACAAAACGCTCGTATAGTTCACTTAATGATTCTTCTGATTGTAAATCGTTCTGTACGAAATCTCGAACATTCGGCAGCTCTCTCCCACTTGTCTGGGAAACATCAAACACTTTGCCAAATACATAGCCGCTGATTGTTTCTTTAACTTCTAACTGGGCATCACCCTGTTCATCTTTGAGGATCTCACCAGTTTTCGCATCTATTTTTTGTTCAATCTCTTTTTGAAATGTAGGAACAAGGATCTCAATGCTCTTTTCCCCTTTATTCACTTGTCGGCCAAGTTCTTGCCACTGTTTGAACCCTCTAATCATGGTTGCATCAGGTTTTTGCGATGCAATAAGTAGGCTATTATGAAATGAATAATGATGTCCAGAAGCCATGACATTCAACAAATCCTGAAAACGGTCGTTTTTGAATAGATCTTCCAAGTTCTGCTCTAACCGTTTGGACACTTCAGTTAAATCCACTTTATTCGACATATTCAATCACGTCCTTTCGTACATACCATGCCTCATATAAAGGCGATAAACTACCTTCCACACGAACTGGTGTGTAACAAGTTACCGTGTAATCTGCGATGTTTTCTTCTAAATCAAGTAGACCCTCATATGTAAGTGCCTCAAAGGGCACAGGATCATAAAAGCTAAGTATCCGTTTATCTGTTCCGAGAATTTCACTTATGGTCAGATACATCCAGTTCACTCCTTTAATTATTTTTCTCTCGAAAGATATCATTAGAAAAAGTTTTGAATAGTGACTTCCTTCTCTTTTAGTCTTTTTTGAATATCTTCACTTTCTAGATCCTTTTCTTCCTCCGAGTCATGGACTTCCAAATCAGCTTCATCAAAATCAAGCCCTAGGTGTTCAGCTTGGTCCCACTCTTCTTCGATTACTTGAGTGATTGTATGAGAACCAGTTGAAGGGTTGGATTTCATTGGTTCTCTTGCTAATGTGGCTGCAGTTCGTGAGTCTACTATTCTATTAGTCGTAGAGATTGGGTTCTGCTTACTAAACTGCCCTACATAATTACCGAACACCTCCGATTGCCAAGCTTTCTCAAGTTTCATTGGGAACATGCCACTAACAAATAGATAACTCGTATCTTTTGGAATGTTTGATAAGTCCCCTTCCGGAATTAATGGTCTCTTCACATATTGTTCAGACTGACTTGAACTCGCACTCGATTTCCCACTCATGAAGCCACCGCTTTGACTGGTGCTGCCTGTTTGGATCTTTGCGGTCGTCTCCCCTGCAAGTTGGGAGAAATATTTAATTGTTTCCATGTCTTTACTTCTTAAGTATAAGAGGGTGTCGTGATTCGATAATATAGACCTTGCTAGCTCTTTTCCATACATGGCTTCTATTTGACCATTGTCCTGGACGATTGTGTTCATGGATAGACCTAAGCCTCTGCAGGTAGCGAGCACGCGACCATATTTTTCGATTTTGCCGATATTGGCAAACTCATCTAATAAGAAAATCGTTGGTATTTTGAGTTTTCCATGATTTTCATCGGCCATCTTGTAAAACTGTGAGATCAGTTGGTCAAAGAATACGGAAGTCAGTGCCATAAATGGGTTATCATCCATTGGAAGTTTGACATACAGTATACTTTTTTGTTCCTGGAACTCTCGGAAGTTAAAATCACTTGTTCTGGTCATCATGCTGATTTTGTTTAGTGTAAAGATACTGACCTGTGATGCAAACGATGATGTTACACTTGCACGGGTATTGCCACCAAGTGTCGTTAACCCTTTCAATAGTTGATAGGCTGGATGATGCTGTGTTAACTCCTCGTCTACCCATTCACGGAATTCATCTTCGTCCGGTGCAACTTTCTCGTTAAATGTATCGATTACATCTTTCATACTGGCATTTGATATCTCTGTCTTACAGTAGACGATTAACCCAGCCAACATCTTTTGTGCACGTTCCATAAAGAAGTCTTCTTTACTATCTTTTGTAGAATTCTTCGCTATCGTAACGGAGACACTCTGTGCATCTTGATCATCTAGGACGTAGTCTAGTAGGTTATAGCGATCTTGATTGAAGTTAATAAAGTCTACTTGGTAGACCTGATACCCTTGTTCTCGCTTGATTTGTGCAGTTTCGTGAAATAGTTCCCCTTTTGGATCCGTCACAATTATCGTTTCTTCTCTATTATTTAATAGGTTTGGAATAACATATGATTGCCCTTTCCCACTCCCACTAGAACCGACTACATATACATTTCGATTATCAATAGTAGTAGTGCGTGGAATAATCAGAACTTGCTTTTTATCAGGTACTTTTCCAACTATTAAGCCATTTTCTAGCGTTTCAAATGTTTTAGCTGGATTGGACTTACTGTATTTATTTCGTTTGGATAGCTGTTTGCCGTTCATTACCTCGTGAGGCTGGGTAAATCTAGAAGAGCCATGGACCCCGTAATCATGTGCATCCTCATACGATTTTTCCATCAGGTTCATTTTGGAAAGGAACCAGAAGAAGAAAACGGCTGCGAGTAAAATGATTAGTATTTTCGTTTTGTTATCTGCATCATTCATCACGTAATCGAATGTTCCTGTCACATCGATTAACCGGCTATTCAAACTGCCTTTCAACTTTAAGAACGTAAAGAGACCGGAGAGCACATACGCAATCAGTAAGGTTAATAAAAATGTGACTGATATCCTAATCCCTGCATCTTTTCGAAATTTTCGTTTGCCCATTTGTTTTCCTCCCTCCCTTTTATAAATCTACTTCCAAATCTAACTGTTGACGGATTCGTTTATCTTTGGTTTTTTTACGTGATTTTGATGGTGTTTGTGCTTCGTGTTTAGATGAATGAACCCCACTTGATTGATGGATCAGTTGATCAAACAACTCGACGGGTGCTCGTCCTCCAATAAAATGTGAACCTTCTTTTTGTTCCGTGGTTAGACGTTTAATAAATGGACCGGACTCCTTCTTTTCATACAGTTTATATGAATCAACTCGTTCTTTTTCACGCTCTTTCGCAAACAAAATACAGGATTTTAATGTAGGAACGAATCCTTTCTCCATTTCCACTTTGTGGTTAAGTAAGATATCTGCTTTTACTTGGAGTGGCATCTCTTCTATTTTGATTAATAAAGATTCTTTTTCGTTCGCAAATCGACTAGCTATTAACTGCCCTAATTGATCGTTTATTAGTGCAGCCTTTCGAATCGATTGATCTAAGATCTGTACCATCGTATTGAGCTTTACGGATAATTGATAAACCCGGTCGGGTTCCCCTCTCTTGTTTTTAAGTGCGTCTTTTTCTATACCCAACTTGTTGCGTGTTAGTGATTGAATTCGGATGGTTTCACTAATGGAATCACCTTTACTTAGAAGTTGATCGATTTCAGCAATGGCTAGCTCCTCTGTTAACTCTTCTGGATATGGTATTTGTTCTCCTCTATTTTCTTTCAATGAATCGAGTATCTCTTGTTTTTTAAGAAGAACTCGGTCATTCCATTTAAATTCCTCTTCAATATCTGGATAAATCTGATTGAAGGTGCGATGTGTTATTAGAGCGTATGCATTGTATGCTCTCTCCGAATGCTCAATTAGCATATCTTGCGTTTCCGATAATTTTACTTGGTCGTTTTCCGCCTCTTCATAAGCTTCTAATCTAGGGATAAATTGTTCGTAAAACCCCTTTATTGTAAACCCTTGAGACATTAGAAACTCTTTGTTTTGTGCATGATAAGCTTTGTTTACAGCATCTAGTAATGAATGCGTAACAGCCATTTTTACTTCATTTGATTCTGTTGTTCTCTCTTTCCAACGGTATAACCCATCCAAGTGGTTTCGTACATTAGAAAAAGTTAATTCTTGCTTTAAGCGACCTTGTAAGAAATGAATACTCTCTTGGTATTCGGGTTCCAGTTGACCCATCACAAGGCTTGTTTCATCATGAAGAATTTTCTCTACTGATGGAGTAGATTGATGTGCAGCAAGCGTTACGATTTTGGAATTTAGTTTAGAGATTTGTTCATTCGTCTTTCTAATTTGTTGATTTAACTGATGATAAAAAGTATTAGCTTCTTTTCCTTGGGCTTCTAGTCGTTTCACAAACTGGTATTCATTTCGTTCTAGCCTGACTTCTGCTATTTTTTCTAGTCCTTGGTTTTCAAAAGATAATGCAGATACTCGTTGATCAATGTTATTTTCAAGAAAGGCATCATTCATCATATCCGCATAAGCAAGGCGCCATCTTACTAAAGTGTCTCGATTATTCCAATCGGTTGACGAGACTGTTTGATAAATCTTTTTCCCGTCCTTTGTTCGTTTTATATCTCCAAGTTCATCTCTTTCGTAAACTCTTCTTTTCTTCTCTCCCCAAGAGCCATCCTCATTGAACGGACGAACGGTAAGTAAGATATGGGCATGTGGGTTGTGTTCTTTGTCTCTGTGAATGGCTACATCGGCAACCATCCCAGCGTCAACAAAAGTGGATTGAACAAATTTCTGAACCAATTCATTCTGTTGATCGTGGTTTAGCTCACGTGGTAAAGCGATTAATATCTCCCGGGCTAATTGAGCGTTCCAGGCTTTTTCTTTTCTTTCTACTTCATTCCACAGTCTTTCACGGTCTTTTGTCCACTCTGGTGCATGGTCGGGACTTAAGATAAATGCTTCTGGTGCCACTCCACGAGTTCGGAAGTTTTTTACTTCCTCATCTCGTTCTGAATATAATGCCTCTCCACTTCGGTAGCTGGCACTTGCTACTACTGATTGTGTTTTTTTACTTATGACATTCGCTCTTAGCATGTAATAACTCATCTTAAGTCCCTCCTTTCTTTTCCTTTTAGATTTGGCTTTTTCCTTTTTCATTTTAATATCCGAAGGCGACCATTATTTTTTCTGTCCTTGGACAGAACCCATGGCACCACTTTTAGTGGTGTATAAATGGGCACTCGTCTTTCAGTACTCGGACTCATTGTATCACAAATTTATGAAATAGTGTGATTATTTTTATCTTATATGTTAAAATATGAATAAATAAGTTAAAAAGGAGTGAAGGACATGACAAACAAACTAGAGAAAATCCTAACGATTGAGCAACAAATTGAGAAATTAAAAGAAAGGCAAAAAAAAATTGAGGAACAAATGCACATTGGAATAGGTCGGGAAGTACTCAAGCTTTGGAATGTGGATTCAGAAGAAGAGGCAATTAAATGGGTACAAAAAATGGCCTCACAAGTAAATGGTGTGGAAAGTGTAGCTTCTGAGGAAGTGAATAGGAATGAAATATGATCCACTAGAAGAATCAAATGACTTAAAAGCGAAGATAAACCAGCTGCAACAAAAGAAGAAACAACTGGAAACAGAAACTAGAAGGAAATTAAGCTGGGAGAAAAGAAAAGCGCGGACAAAACGGTTGATTGAAACTGGGGCTCTTGCTGAGAAGTATTTCGGAATTGAGGATTTTACCATCGAACAAAGGGAAAAAGTTTTTCAGACATTTTCTGAATTTGTGAGCAAAAATAAAGTGAGAAGTTAAAAATAGTGTAGAGAAGCGTTTGTAAGGGTTGAAAATCATAAATTGGAGAAAGAATATACGTAAAAAAGCAACTCTCTCCTGTTGTAAATGGTAAAATGAATTATAGCTTATTGAATATAAAAGAACGTATAAAGTGAGTTAAATGAATGACTAGGAGGATGAATGTTCATGGACTTTCAAGAAATTGACTTAAAGAAAAAGAGGTTAGATCAAGCTCGTCCTTTACCTGTGCATTCAGTAAAATCCCTATTAAATCATGTGTTGATTGACTGGACCTACAATTCAAATGCCATAGAAGGAAATACATTAACTATTTCCGAGACAAAAGTGGTTTTAGAAGGAATGACTATTGGTGGTAAAACGATGCGTGAACATCTAGAGGTCATTAATCACCGAGACGCCATCGATTTCTTAGAAGAAGTTGTTCAAAAAGAGGAACGACTAAATGAATGGACGATAAAGTCAATACATCGACTTGTGTTAAAAGGAATACAAGATGAAAATGCAGGTGTGTACCGAAAAGAAAATGTTTTAATTGGGGGTGCCACTCATCGTCCGCCTGATCATGTAGTTGTTCCAGAACTAATGGAACGTTTTGTGGAAACAGTTGAAAATGAATGGTCTACTTTACACCCAGTAGAACGTGCTGCAAAAGTTCATGCAGAGTTTGTAAAGATTCACCCTTTTATAGATGGAAACGGACGTACTTCTCGGTTACTGATGAACTATGAGCTAATGAAAGTCGGCTTCCCCCCTGCTGTTATAAAAGCAACTGATCGTGCAGCTTATTACGATGCGTTGGATCATGCGCATACAACGGGTGAAGATGAATCGTTTATTCAGTTAGTGAAAAACTCAGTTAATGAAAGCTTGGATCTTTGGTTAAGTGTTATCTAATACTAAAGAAAGTGTTTACAGTTTATGATGAAGAACGAATAAGAGAGTCCAATTCAAATATGAATTGGACTCTCTTATTTTTAAATGTAGATATTATCTAAATTAATATATAATCTTCTCTTGAAATTAAAGGGAATTTTATTAGTTTGTCGAATTAGAATTATTTAGTGAGATTTAATAAAGTACAGTGATTCATTTATGGTTAGGGATTCATTAGTAATTAAAAAAATCATAATAATTGTGGTGTATATGTGGTCGATGATTCCCTAGTAATCACTCATAAAAGAATTGCGATGATTCATCAGTGAGTAGTGAATCACTAGTGTTGTTAAAAGCCGACAAAGATCTTATGAGCATGTGGAATTTTAGTTTATAAGTTTGGTAATTGTGATCTATCAGGGGTTAATGCCCCACTAGTGAGGATTTGAGTAAATTTAGTAATGTTCTACAAGTGGTTAGTGATTCATTGATGATGCGAAATTTCGTAACATTGATGCTCTACAAGTGGCCAAGGATTCACAGTTGTTTGATTACAAAATTTGTTAATGATTCACCAAGCTGATTCCATATTCTTTTGTTGTTCAGTATTTGTTGTCTATAGATGGTTAGTGTTTCACAAGTGATTATACAAATAAATCTTGTAGTGTTCTACAAGTGGCTAGAGATTCATTAGTGCGATAAGAGTATGGGTTAGTAGTAGTGCGTTGGTTCACTACAGTTAGTTCATTAATGGGGAACACATCAATTGTGAATCATTCTTATTTTAATTGTAGGAGGTTTGTAGATGGAGTTGAAAGAGGCAGTTTGGCAAATACGTGATTTTACCGAAGAAATACAGAACAGATATGAAGAAGAAACGACCATTAAAGAGTCCGTTCATTACAACACGGTAGATAAATGGTTTAAAGAACTCGAAAATAAAGGCATTCATTACATTCAAAGAACTGCAGAAACGAATAAGAAGATATACGATGAATTAGACGTAGCCATCGCCATATTTATTTTAAATAAGAGAACTCAAAAATGGAGTTTAGATGCTATTTTTAATGTGCTCTCCGAACATATAGATGTAAGGTCATTTCCAACTGAGGATTTTGGTGGCTCACCAGTGTTCAGTGAGGCACTAGTGATGCAAGAAATGAGTCGGAAATTTGAGGAAATGCAAAAAGAAATGGAAAACAGATTAATTCTCGAGTTGGAAAGAAAAAAACAAGAATTAGAGCAACAAGTATTCAACAGGCTGCCAATTCCAAAAACAGCTCAAGAGATTAGAGCTGAAAAGACAGATATCATGATTTCATCTGTTCGAAAGCGCTATGAGATTGAAGAAAAAGCAATTGCTGAATGGAGTAAATTGCCTCTGGAGCAAAGAGTAAAAAGAGTAGGGTTATTCCGTAAAGAAGAAGACCTCTTGAAGCGAGATAGTTTTATTAGAGAATTTGTAAAGGATTACTTGGGGGATATAAAGGAGTAATATAATTTAGGAATATATAGGTGTAACCTAGAGAATTGACGTTAAAGGAGAAGGTGCATAATGGAATTAAAGTTAGCTCTTAAAGTACTAGAAGAAATAGAAAACAGTATTTCTAAGCTAGAAGATCGCTATGGAAATTTACCTGACGAATTTGAATATAATTACGATAATCCAGAAGAGAAATATCAACATGATACAGTGCGTACTATCGTATCTAAATTGGCAGATATACAAACGCAGATTGAATGGATGAATAAGTCAGTTATATCTGAAGGAGTATTAGTAAAAAACAATAATAATCGTTATGAAATCCAAGGGACAGAAATCGAGTTTAGTTCGGGCTTACCATTAGATGTTTGGAACAACGAATGGAACCAATGGGAAACATCTCGTATAGAGCATAATGGAGAAGATTATTATATTGTTTCATTAGGAAAATACAAACCGATATCTGGTTTGAAAGTACGGAAAAAATAAGACTTATACCAGTTTTTGTTTTACTCTAATCAGCGTTGATCCCACAAGGATTAATGCTTTTTTTAGACACTGATACAATTGATTCTTTAATAAAGGTGAGATTGTGAAACGCTTCACTTAAACTAACGCGGCAGTTTAGTTTAATAAGAGATGGGTTAAGAAATAAAGTAACGCGACGTTGATTTAGTAAAATCAATGCATTTATCATGAGATTATGTAAGGACGAATCAAGTAATGTATGTAATTTTAAAAATGGGAGAATATATTAAAGTAAAGGAGGATTAATAATGAACCATAATTTAACTGAACTAGAAGTAGAACACTTACGAAGTTTAATCGGTGGACATGGAAACGTAGCAAAAAAATTAGAATTTTATGCACAGAGGTGTACTGATACTGAGTTAAAAACAATTTTTGAAAGAGATGCACAAGCAGCAAAGAAAGCCCAACAAGATTTAATGTCATATTTAAATTAAGGAGGAATAAAATGTTTCAAGATAAAGAAATGGTCAATGATTACCTAGGTGGATTAAATGCAGGCTTAACAGGATATGCCAATATCATCGCCCAAACAAATAATTCGGAACTTAGACAGACTTTGATTCAAATGAGAAATCAGGATGAATCTCGTCAACGAACATTATATAGTTATGCTCTTCAAAAGGGACACTATAAACCAGCTGCTACAGCTTCGGAAGGTGTAGTTCAGCAATTAAGAACCCAATTAATGTCTGAGCAACAAAATTAATTTTTTTTGAAAGCCGAACTTTTTATTTCGGCTTTTTATTTTTTTAGGTAAGAATAATACTTGTTTCCATTATTAAAATTATAAAAAGGACATTTTTAAAATAGGAGCATATGATAATACATACATCTGTGAAAGGATTGAAAAAGTGTATTATACTCCTTATGGTTATCTATATCATTACCCTTATTATGGAAATTTTCCGTATAATTATAGTGGCAACCCGAATAACTGGTCTTATCCTGATGGGACAATTCGAGCAAATCAATTTGAATCCTATAACGTTTCTAATGATAATGGAAGAGGAATGTTAAAAGATTTTGGAGCTGACCCATTTGTCATTAATATTAATGAAGCGACGAAACAAAACAACACTTATCGTACTGCAATATGGACTGGAAACCATTTGCAGGTTACATTAATGAGTCTAAATCCCGGAGAAGATATTGGACTAGAAATACATCCTGATGTTGACCAATTTTTACGTATTGAACAGGGTCAGGGTATTACTCAAATGGGCAAGAGTAAAGATAATTTAAATTTCAGAAGAAATGTATATGACGATTCTGCAATCATGATACCTGCTGGAACATGGCATAATCTTACAAATACAGGTAATATTCCATTAAAGCTTTATTCAATATATGCTCCTCCTAACCATCCATTCGGTACTGTTCATCCTACGAAAGCAGATGCGATGGCTGCTGAACAAGAAAACAGTCATAGCAATGGAAATACAGTTATTTCTGGCAAGACTCCAGATGAATGGGTACGGTACACTGAATTTTTGGTAAATGAAGGATTGGAGGATGTTGCAAGAGGAATAAATGCTACTCATATTCTTCAAGAATTTATTCTAATGGGGGTTCTTGTAGGAAAAGGGTTTACTCCTGAAAAAGCATATGAGACTGTGGAAGGATGGGAAAGGACAGGGCAATCTAAACTTCTTCAACAAAGTAAAAATATGTAGAAAAATGTAATAGATATAGCTAATAGCTAATAATTGGATTTATTCAACTAACGGGTGCTTTACTTCAAGAAAGAGTAAAGCTTTTTTTCTTATTGAACCAACTCGGCAGGTTAGTTGAATAAGAATAAAGGAAATAAAGGCTGTAATGGAGAATTATTATCGAAAGGTGTTGAAGGTATAAATCATGTCCAAAATAGATCTATTGACAGTTACTCACGATCCAAATGGAAAAAATATAAAGGGATTTAATGAATTACAAAAAGAATTTGAAGGTATTTATTCAGAGCTTTTCATTGCGATTAGTGAGGAATCATCAATTGAATTAATAAAGGAAATGGAAAGAAGCATGTTTAATGTTAAAATAATTCCCAAAGAAGGTGTAGCACAGGCACGTAGAAAAGCATTAAATTTTGGTCTCACTGGTAGTAGTCAATATTATCATTATTGTGACTTTGATCGAATATTAACTTGGGGAAAGAACCATTTAGATGAATTAAAAAATATAGTATTAGATATTCCAAATCATAATTATCAAATTTTAGGTCGTACCGAAAGAGCAATGAAAACACACCCAGTAGAATGGATTGAAACAGAGAAGATTACAAATAAGATCTGTTCTTTAGAATTAGGTAAAGAAGTTGATATCACAGCTGGTTCTTGTTCTTTTTCAAGGGAAAGTGCTGAATACATAAACAGAAATTCAAAAGAAAAAATGACGGATGCTGAATGGGCGATGATTGCATTTAGAATCGCAAAATTAGATATAGACTATCGCTCCGTGGAAGGCTTAGAATACCACGAAGAAACGAATGGAATCTCAAGGATTGTTAGTGATTCTGAAAAATGGTTAGGTCGATTGCAACTTAGTTTAATTATCAGTGATACTGCAATTAAAACAGGCAAGTAATATTCCTTCTTCAACTCCCATGAAAATTAAAATCTTCGATTTAGGAAAAAAGGCAATATGAAATCCGACGCAGCTCAATAATTTTTTAAAAAAGTGCAGCGCCTAAATGAGAATTAAATTGTGGGTTGGACTAGGAGGCATTTGGTTCAGAAATTGTCACGTTGTAACCTAAGTTTTCAAGTCTTCGAACAGAATATCGTACTATCGATAGTTCTTTTTGTTTGTCAAAGTAATCTTCACCTAAGTCTACGTACATTTCTTTTCGTGTTAGGAGATAATAGCTGATTCTTAAAATGGCATGAGCCACTGATATCCCTGCACGCTTTTTACCCTTTCTTGATGCAGTACGCCTATACAGGGCTCCCAAGTAGGTTTTGGATCCCCTAACAGAATGAGCT